>JAKAJS010000192.1 GCA_021813685.1 Deltaproteobacteria bacterium
TTTGCCACGACGCCCGAAAGGGCTGACACGATGGAAGCATGTGGCCTAAACATCTTGTGGCTCCCTCTCTACTCTACCGGCTTCTTGTACGACGTGGCGATCATGGTCGTCGCTCAACGCCCTGCACAGGCAGGCGGCAGCCTGACCTGAACGAACCGATGCCATGGCGCTTGCTGCAGTGGCACGTATATCTGAATTATCATCATTTTGAAGAAGATCGCTTATACACGTGAAAACGCCATCCGTTCCAAATTGGGGTAATGCTTCGATAATCCTCTTGCGATTGTCCAAATGATCCGTCTTTTTGGCGAGTCCTATAAAAAAACGACCCATTAGCATTAACCAAGGAAGTGAAGGGTGAAGCCAATTTAGAGGAACTGCCTTCTGGTTTGATTCCAGCCATGCCTTTAGCTCCCTTGTAAGAAATATCCTCCTACCCACAAATAGAACCAGCAATACAAGGCAAAATAGGGAAATTGCAGCCACGTAATATAGCTTGAGTGCAAGTGTAGAGACAAACATCAAGAGATTGAGCATCATAGTCAGCCATTCGCACGAGTCTTTTATTTGCCTGTACATTGCTATCTATCCGTTCTGTTTATGTTTCCTCCATGACATTCGGAACGGCCCAACGATTTTTTCACGCGGAGGTCGGAATCTCAGGACGTTCAGGAAGCTTCACCATTCCACCAAAATCATTCTGGCATATATGGATTCGCCCCAGGCCAAATGTGGTGCCCTGCCCGACATTAATTGTCTGCCCCAGATTCAGGTATGGCACAAAAGGCCCCAACTCCCCCGAGAAGCTGATTTTCCCCCGGAGCCCTCCAAACCTCATTGTCTCCTTCTGTCTTGTCGAATAGCGTTCCCAGTCGTACCAATGGAGATCGTAAGCGGTTTCGCGGATATCACGAGAGGCGGCTATGAGAGGGGCGAAATCGGGCAGACGGACGGCCGGGTTGTAGAACGTGGCAAGGAGCATGAGGCGCTGGACGAGGCGCTCGAAGAAGAGGTCGAAGGTGAGCCGTGTTGCCAGATCACCTTTCACTTTCAGTCGCAGGGGAGTGAGGAAGTTGATGGTAAGAGTGTTCAGTCCGTTTCCGGGCTCTATGGGGACGGTTGGGATTCGGGGAGGGTAGGCCGAAAGCATTCGCGCCTCGCCGTCGTAAACCTTGAAAGGCGTTTCCTCCTCTCGAATGAGATCTACTGAGGTAAGATCGTATTTTCCGTGTTTGGGGCCGATACCCCTCTTGCCCATTTCGATAAAGGCGTAGATGAAATAGGGCAGAGCTTCGATGGCCGGGCCGATGAGGACCAGTTCGAAATCGAGCGATTCTTCAGGATGAAAAGCCTGCCTGCTGGTGAGAGGAGGATTCAGAACGTACGGAGCAGGCGCCCGGTTGAATTTCGCGGCGTCAGGGTAAACGGCCGGGGGAGGCGGTTCGAATATGGAGACATAGAGACATTTTTGGCGAAGAATACAGGAGGAGCAATCCGATCTCGGGATCGCACAGACCGCCCGCCGAAACGAGTTGCCGAACGCACCCCTGAATATAGCTCCCTTATACGGTGGCAGAACCAGGAAGCTGGCGACTTTAATGGTAAATCTGAATCTTTCATACAACAGGAAAGATGCAAACGGTGATTCTACAGGCTGGGAAATGCACATGATCACTCCCACTGCCGAGATTCAATGCATCAGTCAACGCACCATTTGAGCCACGTTCATCCGGATTTAAAAGACGCAGGCATCATACTCTCATTTCGCAACATCCGCAATACCTTGACCCCATCAAAAGATCGCCACAGGAAACTCCACGTCATTCCAACGAGCCCAGATCCCTGGATTAGCTTCAGTCCTCAGAAGCCCCTTCCTGTTTTTGCAATCGTTGACGCGATCTTGGTCGTATACAGGACTACGAATCAGATTCCGCTCAAGTCTCAACCACCCGAAGGCTCTGAACCATCTCTGCAACTTAATCAAGCAGAGCTTAATGAAGCAAAGCTTAATAATGCGTCTCAATCGCCTGAAGGCTCTGACTATCTCTGCAACTTATGCATTTACAGCAACCGGGACAGGTAATGCTACAATAACGTCTCAATCGCCCGAAGGCTCTGACTATCTCTGCAACATTTGGCAGCAGTGGGAAGTTCCGGGAAAACTCTTCCCGGAAGTCTCAATCGCCCGAAGGCTCTGACTATCTCTGCAACAGCGAATGCCTACGAACTCGTTGGTGATCCGACCAAAACGTCTCAATCGCCCGAAGGCTCTGACTATCTCTGCAACTTTTGAAACGCGCGATAGTTTCCAGTTCAGGAAGAGTATGTGAATTAGTCTCAATCGCCCGAAGGCTCTGACTATCTCTGCAACCCCAGTGGGAAAGTGTTGAGTTTCGACACTCTTCGTCTCAATCGCCCGAAGGCTCTGACTATCTCTGCAACGAATTTGTATCCATCCACACAAAACACAACAGTTGCAAATCTTCCGAAAGTCTCAATCGCCCGAAGGCTCTGACTATCTCTGCAACGTAACTATTGCCAATGGGAAATATGTTGGTGATGGGGAAGTGGTCAGTCTCAATCGCCCGAAGGCTCTGACTATCTCTGCAACGGAGCGGAAGCAGCGAGCCATCAAGGCTCAGCGGCAGAGTCTCAATCGCCCGAAGGCTCTGACTATCTCTGCAACTCCCTCCCTGATGCACTCATACCTTGCCACTAGGCCCAGTCTCAATCGCCCGAAGGCTCTGACTATCTCTGCAACGGATTATTTTCCGGCCTGTGTTTTCAAAGAGGTCAGGCTGAGTCTCAATCGCCCGAAGGCTCTGACTATCTCTGCAACATTCATTATCACATTAATGGCTTTTACCTCTTGTGCTTTTGCAGTCTCAATCGCCCGAAGGCTCTGACTATCTCTGCAACAAATCGGCATTTTATTTGCCGAGGAGGTGTGAGATGAAGCT
The DNA here is from genome assembly GCA_021813685.1 of Deltaproteobacteria bacterium. Classification (GTDB taxonomy): domain Bacteria; phylum Desulfobacterota; class Syntrophobacteria; order Syntrophobacterales; family Syntrophobacteraceae; genus SbD1. The sequence continues at coordinate 2,961 of JAKAJS010000192.1, forward strand.
TTGTCTCAATCGCCCGAAGGCTCTGACTATCTCTGCAACCGAGCCTGAATCCAACTTCGATGTTTTGGAAAAAGTATTGGATAGTCTCAATCGCCCGAAGGCTCTGACTATCTCTGCAACGAATCTGCCGATAATCTTGTGTCCGAGAAGAGTTTTATTGAATTTGGGTCTCAATCGCCCGAAGGCTCTGACTATCTCTGCAACCGAATCGAATCATCTCACTGCCAGGTGTCTGGTGCAGAAGTCTCAATCGCCCGAAGGCTCTGACTATCTCTGCAACTGTAAATCAGCCATGTTCCCCATGGGGATGCACAGTCTCAATCGCCCGAAGGCTCTGACTATCTCTGCAACTTCGCCCATAGTGCACCCCCACCATTTGTGTTGACCATGCATGTCTCAATCGCCCGAAGGCTCTGACTATCTCTGCAACTCGGAGCAAAGCTTGCGTGGGATGAATACAACTATGGTCTCAATCGCCCGAAGGCTCTGACTATCTCTGCAACGAAGGGGGTGGACATGACTGGCTCATTAACGTGTCCTACGCTGAAGAGAAGTCTCAATCGCCCGAAGGCTCTGACTATCTCTGCAACACCCTAACGGCATCATGGCTCCCCCTGACCCTGGTGGTCTCAATCGCCCGAAGGCTCTGACTATCTCTGCAACGCTGGCACAACTATGCTGCTTCGGAACTTCGGCTGGCACTTTTTGTCTCAATCGCCCGAAGGCTCTGACTATCTCTGCAACAGCACGCTCGCGAGGGCGCGCCCGGAAAGGCACGGATGGCACCAAAACGGTAACCTCCTGTCTGTGGCCAGGATCAAGGCCGAATTCATAATCAAATTTACTCCCATACTCGGCAAAAAGGAAATCAATTCGATGACTTCCCCAAAAGCGGTAACCTCGGCCCTTTTTCAGAAAAAGCGCCAACCCTTCTAGAAGATAACAAAATCGGGATCTTGCGTTGCCGTTACCTCTCTTAGGATTCCGATCCGGCCTGAAACACCCCGCACATCACCGGCAGCCGGCGAAGCGCATTTTTTGCGGGTCGAGAACCTGCGAGCCGTCCGCTTTCGAGGCGCGCTCGTACCCCCGCCGTGCAAGCTCCTGTATGAGGCACACATGTATCTCGATTATGTGGCGGTGCAGATGGCTCTGCCGACCCCACGGCAACCTGCCGCTTCACGCAGGATTCAATCTACTCGAATTTTGGGATCGATGCAATTCCATTGCTCGACAGGCCACATGGAGAAGATGGTCACGGGCAGGTACTGGATCGACGTTGTTGACTCAAGGAATTTGTGCTGCTCGAAGTTGCATGCGGCGGGGGGCCAAAAGTGCTATATTCTCCAAAACGAAATTCTCACCTGCTTCGAGGAGCACCCATGAGCGAAGACACAGAGAAGAATCTGCAAGCGTTTCTCGAAATTTTGGGACATCGGGAAGAGCCGATGGGGATGATTTACACGGAGAGCATGCCCTCCGAAGGTTTTTCCCCGAAGCCCGGGCGGTTGCCGACCGTTGCGGAAGAAGCCCGCAATGAAGTCGATTTCGCCGCCCTTACCGGCAACTTTTCCTGCGTGATCGGAATGCTCTGGCTTGCCAGGAAAAAGGGGGCCATCGCCTGGTTTGACCGCGAACGATTCGGTTGCCTGGGTGGGGCCTACTTTCTGGGCTTTATGCCCGAGCAGCTGGAAATGAACGTCCGTTACGTTTCCACCGGCATTCCGGGCGTTTTGGAAGGGGAACGCTATCTGGCTTCCCCCGCGGTTACGCGCAAATTCTACACAGAAATCGCTCCCCGGCCGGCGCCGAAGCCCTACTGTGTCTTTAAGCCGCTCTCCCGGTTTGGCGAGGGGGAGACTCCGGAGCTCGTGATCTTTTTCGGAAGACCCGAAGTCATCTCCGGCCTGCACCAGCTGGCGACTTTTGTGACGGACGATTTCGACGCCGTCCGGTCCCCTTTTGGCTCCGGGTGCGCCAATCTGGTCACCTGGCCGCTCAAGTATCTCGCAGCGGGGGAGCTGAAGGCAGTACTCGGCGGCTGGGACCCTTCGGAGCGCCCCTTTATGAAAACCGACGAATTGACCTTCACCGTTCCCTTCTCTCTTTACCGGCGAATGCTTGAGAGATGGCGGGACTCTTTTCTCACCGCCCCCGCCTGGCAAAATTCGGTGAAAAAGATCTCCCGAAGCCGCAAGGCATGGAACGAAGAGTAGAGAGGCAGCCGTGATCTTTCCCTGCCGGGAGATTCAGAGCCTTTATCCGCGGCTCACCGCACAGGATGCCGTAGAATGGTGCAGGAGCGGCCGACTTCGCCCCTTTACAAAACGGCAGGGTCCTTGCGGTCTGGACCCGAAAAGCCCGAAGGGATGGCGGCGGGTTTTCCCGACATGGGAGGCCGAGGAGAAATACGAGGCGCTCTGCGAGAGGTACTCTTCCCTCATGGGCTGGCTAAAGGCCCGCAGGGTGCCTGACGAAGAGGCGATGAAGGCCGACGAAAACCGGCTGGCTCAAAGCCTCCAGGAGTCCGGGCGGCCGGTTTTCCTTCCGGGGATCGATCAGTTTCAGTACAACCTTTTCCGGAGGCGGCAACGCGAGACGGCGGAAATCTCCCGACTGCTTGCGGAGATCGAGGAACTCGAAGGCGAACTCAGTCCCGGCAAGGTATGGGGAGATCCCCGCCTGACCCCGGAAAAGGTTTTCGAACTGCTTGCGGACTGCTTTTTCCGGTCGGAAGATATCGAAAAGATCCTGAAGCAAGCGGCTTCCGAAGAAGCATGAAAAACCTGTCCCTCCACGTCGCTTAGCGGCTCTTTTGACTCCCATTCGGGCACACCCATTCCTTCCTTCCCAACCCCGTGGGGGTGCGGGGGGCACGGCTCCCCGCGCTTCCGTCCTTTCTACGCGCTTCTCTTCTTTGTTCCCGCCACATTTTTGCTCCCGTGTGCAGATTCTTCTTGACAAAGGTGCGAGTGGGGCATAAATGGTTTTCATGTGGGGAATTGTGGGTAAAAGGGGCGAAAAGTGGAAGCAGGCATCCTTGAGTCACCCAAATTTAGAGGACGCTCTGCCGCTAGGATAGACTCCAAGGGGCGTCTGCGAATCTCCACCAAATTCAGGGAAGTCCTGAAAAAGCACTTCACCCCCACAGCTCTCTTTGTCTCTCGCATGGGAAACTGTCTGGTCGCCTATCCGCCCGAGAAGTGGGAAGAGATTGAAAACAAGGCGATGAGTCTCTCCCTGATTCACCCGGATCACCGGTCGTTTATCAGGCTGTTGATTTCGGCGGTAGAACAGTGCGAGTTCGATTCCCAGGACCGCATTCTCATTCCTCCCATGCTTCGCCAGGATGCGCATCTCGACCAGGAAGTGGTGCTGGTGGGGATGCTTTCCTACTTCGAGATATGGGACAAGGGGGCCTACGAGCACCAGAATGCGCACGACAGGGAGAACGAAGACCGGATCATGGAGACGTTGACATTTTAACATGGGTGAGGATCCCCGACACGTACCGGTAATGCTGGGAGAGGTACTCGAGCTGCTCGCCTGCAGACCCGGCGGCATTTACGTCGACGGGACGCTGGGAGGGGGAGGATACACCAGGTCTATCCTGGAGCGCGGCGCGGCGTTGGTGGTGGGAATGGACTGGGACGCCGAAGCCATAGAGCGGGTGCGGGAAAGCCTGGGGGGGTACGCAGAAAGAATCGTTTTGGAAAGGGCCGATTTTGCCGAAGTGCGCCAGGTGCTTTCCAGAAACGGGATTGAAGCGGTAGACGGCGTAGTTGTCGACTTGGGCCTGTCGAGTTTTCAGCTCGACGATGCACGGAGGGGGTTCAGCTTTTTACAGGAAGGGCCGCTCGATATGCGCATGAACAAGGGATTGCCTGAAACAGCCGCGGATCTGGTGAACGGGCTTCCGGAAAAAGAGCTGGCCGACCTGATTTACCGCTATGGCGAGGAGAGGCATTCCCGGAAGATAGCGCGCTCGATTGTCGCGGCGAGAGCCAAAGGGCGCATCGAAGACACGTTGGAACTGGCCGAACTGGTGCGCAGAGCCGTCCCGAAGACGCGCGACACCTTGCGTATCCACCCGGCCACCCGCACTTTCCAGGCCCTGCGCATAGCGGTCAACCGGGAGATCGAATCACTCGAGCGTTTCCTGCCGGAAGCACTGGATGTTTTACGGCCCGGGGGAAGGCTGTGTGTGGTTTCCTTTCATTCGCTGGAAGACCGGGTCGTAAAGGAGGCATTCAGGAGTTGGGCTCGCACGTGCCGCTGCCCGCCCGAGCGGATCAGGTGCGAGTGCGGAGGCCGGCCCCTGGTGAAGCTGCTGACCAGGAAGGCTCTTCGCCCTTCGGAGTCCGAGGTCGAGCAAAATCCGCGAGCGCGCAGCGCAAGACTGAGGGCGGTGGAAAAAGTTGCTGGTTCTTAGTTGCTAGTTGTTGGAAGCCAAAAACCGGCGACTGACAACCAGCAACTAACGACTGGCAACTGGCAATTAATCACCAACGAAAGGGGAAAATCATGAAGGCAGATACTTCAAGAAGAAGGCTATCGAGAAACGGCTGCCCTTCAGCGCATTTTCTTATCAGGCGCGGCCTGGCCAATTACTGCGAACCTCAGGGATCGAGCCGCATGTCGAGAGCCGACATTTTCGGGGCATCGACGGGACGCTGCTTTGAGCCGGACTACTACTGTGCAGGTCCCGGGCAGAAGAGATCGAACTGGGATATTTGCTAGCCCCCCTATCCGTGAGAGGCGCGAAGTGCGGTAGTCTCGTTTTCTCCTGGAGGGGCACGGGGGATTTTCCATGCTGAAAGCAAAAGCAAGCACACCGACTCCGGGCCTACGGCTCGAAAGCGATCCGGGATTTGTGCACCGGGCGTCGGGTCCCCCCGTACGAATCGGGGCCTGGCTGGGTTCTGCGATCGTTCTGGGCGCCGTATTTGTCCTGAGTGCCGTTTTTTATGTCTGGCTCTACGTTCAACATGTGGAAAACGGTTATAAACTTTCGAAAATGTGTCAGGAATACTCGGTTCTCAGCACAGTTCAACGGAAGCTCACCCTGGACTGGACACAATTCCAGGATCCGCAGTGGCTGGCACAGATCGGTCGGGACCGGTTCGGATTGGCCCCTCCGGGGCCCGATCAGAAGGTGGTGATGCGGTAACGGATTGAAATCGATACAGGGCGCGGACAGTTCGGGAGAAAAAAATGGAAAGGCGCGACGGGCGAAAATCTTTGAACTCCCGATACTGCATCTGTCGCGCGCTTTTCAAGTTTGTCGTGATAGGCTGCCTGGCGGCCATTCTGGTAAAGGCCTTCATGCTCCAGGTGGTGCAGCACTCTCTGTGGGTGCACAGGGCCGATGCCTGCCTGGATACCAAATTTACGGTCCCCGCGTACAGGGGCACGATCTACGACCGGATGGGCAGAGTTCTGGCCTATTCGGTCCCGCTATGTTCTCTCTATGCCTTTGGGGCCCAGGTAAAAAATCCTCGTCAAACGGCGGAGCAGCTGAGTCCAATTCTGGGCGAGCCGACTTCTGCGATCGAAAAGCAGCTCACCGCAACCAAGGGCTTCGTCTGGATCAAGCGTCAGTTGACCGACCAGCAGGCGCACGCCATTCGGGAGCTCAAAGTTCCGGGTCTCAATCTCACCACCGAATACAAGCGGTTCTACCCCTACCGGCAGGTGGCCGGTCAGGTCATCGGAATGGTGAATATCGATGGCGTAGGCCTCGAGGGGATTGAGAAATCCTTCGACAAGGTGCTGCGGAGCAAATCGACGCCGGTGAACGCGCTGCGGGACGGTACCCGCAGGATGTTGTGGCTGAGCGATTCCGCGCCACCCGAACCCGAGGAGAGCAGCGGCGTAAAGCTCGCCGTGGACGCTTTCATCCAATACGTCACCGAGAGCGCGCTGGCGAAGTCGGCGGAAAAGTTCCAGGCAAAGCAGGCCGAGGCGATCGTCATGGACCCCGACACCCGCGAGGTGCTGGCCATGGCTAACTGGCCTTTTTTCGACCCGAACATCATCCCCAAAAGGAAAACGGCCGGAGAGGACCCTGCGCGGGACGACGCTATTTCGGACTCCTTCGAACCCGGTTCTACCTTTAAGTGCTTCCTGATGAGCGCGGCCCTCAATCAGGGGATCATTCACGAATTCAGCCGGATCTATTGCGAGAAGGGGCGATGCAAACTGGAGGGGCACTTCATAAAGGACGTTCACCCGGAAGGCTGGCTGACGGTGCAGCAGGTGTTGCAATTTTCGAGTAATATCGGGGCGGCCAAGATTGCACTCTCCCTGGGCGCCAAAGAATATGACCACTACATTCACGCCTTCGGGTTCGGTTCGACCACCGGGATCGATCTGCCGGGAGAATGCAAGGGGCTTTTACGGCCCCTCAAGTGGTGGAAGCCCATCGACCTGGCAGTGACCGGCTTTGGGCAAAGCATTGGAGTGACTGCAATCCAGCTCGAAAATGGAATCGCAACGATCGCCAACGGAGGAAGGCAAGGCTCGCCGATAATCGTCGACAGCATCGTCGACCCGGAGGGCAAAACGATCCGGAAGTTCCACTCGCTAAACGCGCTGCAGATCATTCGACAGACGACAGCCAACACGGTTCGTGATATGATGGCGACCGTAACTCAACCAGGAGGAACCGGGGTCGAGGCAGTTCCCGCGGGGTATACCGCCGCGGGAAAGACAGGAACGGCCCAGGTAATGGACAGAAAGACGAAGCGTTACTCCACCACCAATTACACCGCGGTTTTCACCGGGTTCGTCCCGGTCGATCACCCCAGACTGGTGATTACCGTAGTTGTCCACGATCCCCACGGATCCATTTACGGCGGTACGGTAGCTGCGCCCGTATTTCGCGACATAGCCGAAACCGTGTTGCCCTACCTGGGAGTCATGCCTTCCCGGCCCGGAGTAAAACCCGGCCCGACGGTTCGCATGGCCAAAAACTCGCCGGTTCACAGCAAACGGGGGCCCCTCAAAAAGAACACCCGAATACAAAGGCGACCCGCTCCCAGGGAGACCTGGGCGAAATCGATCTTTGGAAAAATTCCGGCTCACCCGCCTGCCGGCAAGGTTCACCCGATTTCCAACGGGGCCGTCGACAAGGGAAGGTATTCGCTGAAACTCGATAAACCCGAAGAAGGGCTCTATTAGAAACGAATAGCAGGCTATGATGAAAACGCTCGAACAGCTCACCCAAGGTTTGGAAATCATCGGTCCCGCAAGAGGGCTCGATGTTCAGGTATCCGGCGTCAGCTATGACAGCAGGCGTGTGGAGAAAGGAACTCTTTTTGTCTGCGTCCCGGGCACCCGCACCGACGGGCATCAGTTCATCCAGGACGCGATATCGCGCGGCGCTGTGGCGATAGTGGCTCAAACGGAAGTGGAATCGGGCCTTGCGGCCGGCTTTGTGCGCGTGCGCGACACCCGTGCGGCCCTGGCGACCATTTCGACCAATTTCTATGATCGACCGGCCTCAAAACTTCACCTGATCGGAATAACCGGAACGAACGGAAAGACCACGACTTCGCTTTTGATCGAAAGCATTCTGCGAAGCAGCGGATTGAAGACCGGGGTGATTGGCACCCTGGCCTACAGGTGGGCCGACAAGCAGATTGCGGCCCCCATGACTACGCCCGAATCCTCAGATCTTCAGGCTCTTTTCTACCGCATGCTCCAGGACGGGATTTCCCATGTGGTGATGGAGGTCTCCTCGCATGCGCTGTCGTTGGGAAGAATCGCCGGGTGCGAGTTCAAAACCGGCGTTTTCACCAACCTGTCCCAGGACCACCTGGATTTCCACTCCACCATGGAGGAGTATTTCGCCGCCAAAAAGCTTCTTTTTTCGTCCTATCTCAACCCGCAGGTTTCCGGGGCGGTAATAAACGTCGATGACGCCTACGGCGAAAGGATAGCCGAAAACGGCGCTTGCCGTGCGGCAAGGGTGATCGGCTACTCGGGCGGAACCGGTCGTCGGGTGCAAAAGGGGGAAGCCGTTTTTGTGGAAAGCGCCCGTTTCAGCCCCTTTGGCATCGAGGCCAAAATCCAGACTCCCGGCGGAGCGCTCACCGTGGAGTCCCGGCTGGTGGGAAAACTCAACCTCTACAACATTCTGGCCGCGATCTCGACTGCGGTCTCGCTGGAAATCGCGCCGCAACGCATCGAAGAGGGAATCCGAAATCTTTCTCGTGTGGACGGGCGCCTCGAGCCCGTTCCGGTTCCCGGCGAGTGCGGTTTCCAGGTGATTGTGGATTTCGCCCACACTCCCGACGCGATGGAAAAGGCGATTTCCTGCATTCGAGAAATGGCGGGAAAAAGGCTCATTGCGGTATTTGGCTGCGGGGGAGACCGCGACAGGAAAAAACGTCCGATCATGGGCAGGATCGCCGCCGAACAGGCCGATATCGTGATCCTCACGAGCGACAATCCCCGCTCGGAGCCTCCCGAAGAAATCATCGACGAAATCGAGACCGGGGTGAAACGCTTCGGAGTCCCCCGCCTTTCGCCCGCCGAGATGGTTTCGGCGCCCAAGGGCTACACCCGGGAAGCCGACAGGCGAAAGGCCATCGAGCTTGCATTGGCTCTGGGCCGCCCGGGGGACCTGATTTTCATCGGGGGCAAGGGACACGAGACATACCAGATATTGGGCACAGTGAAACATTCCTTCGACGACAGGGTGGTGGTGCGGGAATATTTTGCAGGAAGAGGGTGCAATGGCCAATGAGGCGCTGAGGATCGGGACCGTGGCGACCCTGGCCTGGGACGCCGGGGGAAGAGTGCTTTGCGGCAACCCGGAGGCCGGGGTCCGGGCGGTTTCTACCGATACGCGCCTGATCGAACCGGACGACTGCTTCATCGCGCTTCGCGGGGAAAACTTTGACGGCCACACCTTCGTTTCGCAGGCCGTACTAAAGGGCGCGGGGGCTGTGATCGTATCGGAAGATATCGAGCTTCCCTCCGGCGCTTCAGCGGCCGTAATACGGGTGAGCGACACTCTTTTTGCGCTGGGCGAGCTTGCGCGCCGGCGCCGCGCGCGGTTCGATCTTCCGGTGATCGCGGTGTCGGGCAGCAACGGCAAGACCAGCACCAAGGAAATGACGGCGGCGATTTTGGGCCGGAGCCGCAAAGTGCTGAAAAACACGGGCAATTTCAATAACCTGATAGGCCTTCCCCTGACGCTCATGGGGCTTACCGGAGAGCACGACGCCGCGGTTGTGGAAATGGGGATAAACGTCCCGGGAGAAATGGAGCGGTTGGCACAGATCGGCTCGGCCACCATCGCGGTTATAACCAACATTCATTCGGCCCACCTCGAAGGGCTGGGGTCGCTGGAGCGCATTCTGGAGGAAAAGGGAAAGCTTTGGGAAGCGCTCGACCCGGACGGGATCGCGGTGGTAAATCTCGACGACCCGCTGCTTTCCCGGTTCGCAAAACGGATCAGGGCGCGCAAGATTACCTTCTCCACCGCGGATGCGGCGGCGGATGTCTCGATCGGTTCGCGGATTGCGATCTCCGAGGGAAAAACCAGCTTTCGGATACATGCCGGCGGCATGGAGATACCCGTCACACTGCCGGTCATGGGTGTGCATCACGCACGAAACGCACTTGCCGCAGCCGCCGCTGCCCTTTCCGCGGGGGCCTCGGCAGAAGAGGTCGGGGCAGGCCTCGCATGCCTGCCCCCGGTCGGGCAGCGCATGCGCTGTGTAAGGCTCGCCGACGGTAGCGTGCTGGTAGACGATACCTACAACGCCAACCCGGGCTCCATGATTCCCGCCCTGGAAACGGTGCTCAGCGCGGGTGCGGGCAGCCCGTTCGCCGCCGTTCTGGGAGACATGCGCGAACTGGGCCCGGAGAGCCCCCGCCTTCACTTCGAGGTGGGAAGAGCTTTCGGAGCGGCAAAACCGGTTTGTCTGATCGCCCTGGGGGCAATGGGAAGGGAGCTGTTGCGGGGCGCTCAAGATGCGGGACTCGACGAATCGCTTTGCTTTTACGCGCCCGATCACGTGCAGGCGGCCGATTATGTGAGGCGCTTCGTACCCGCGGGCAGCTGGATCCTGGTCAAAGGCTCCCGCGGCATGGCGATGGAAAAAGTCGTGAGGGAACTTGTTGGTAGTTGCTAGTTGCTAGTTGGTGGTTGCTGGTTGTTGGTTGTTAGCTGCTGGTTGGTAGTTGCCGGTTGCTGGTTGTGGGGATGGAAAGAGTGATGGCAGAGGGCGGAAAAAGAACTGTGGTCGCAGGGCTTGGCGTTTCGGGCCGGGCGGTCTGCGAACTGCTTCTGAGCCGGGGGGCCGAGGTGATCGGGACCGATGTGCGCGGGCTTTCCGAATTCAACGGCGCGCTCGATTCCATCGGGAAGGCCGGGGGGCTTCTGCACCTGGGCGGCCACAGACTCGAAGACTTCCTCGAGGCGGACCGGATAGTCGTAAGCCCCGGCATCCCGCTGGACATCGAACCGCTTGTTCGGGCGCGAAGCCGGGGCGTGGAGATAGTGGGCGAACTCGAGTGGGCCTGGCGCCAGGTGAGCCTCCCGACAGTTGCGGTAACAGGCACCAACGGAAAAACGACTACGACCGCCCTCATCGGCGAGATACTCCAACAGGCCGGAAGACGACCTTTTGTCGGCGGCAACATCGGGACGCCTCTTAGCCGGTGTCTGCTCTCCAAAGACCCCGTCGACGTTCTGGTGCTCGAAATCAGCAGCTTCCAGCTCGATACCGCTTCCACCTTCCGTCCGGACGTCGGAGTGTTGCTGAATATCACCGAAGATCACCTCGACCGGTACCCGAATTTCGAGGCCTACGCGGATTCAAAGCTTTCTCTTTTCCGGAGGCAGGACGGGGGGGATTTCGCGGTCATCAATGCGGGAGATCCGATTTGCGCCCGGCGCGCGGGGGAGATTCCCGGAAATCTGCTGCGGTTTGGCGGGGCCCCCTCCACGGCCAATGCGGCGGTATACGACCGCTCGCTCAGGCTGTCGGTTCCGGGCAGTGCCGATTTCGAGATAAGCCTTGAAAAATGCCGGCTTCAAGGCGCGCACAACCGCGAAAACATCATGGCCGCATGCCTTGCGGCAACGGCCCTGGGAATCGGCGCCGAAGCGATGCAGGCCGCCGTGGACACCTTTTCGGGCTTTGCACACCGGGTCGAATGGGTCCGCACCTGGCAAGGAATCGATTTCTACGACGACTCGAAGGCCACAAACGTGGGCGCTGTGGTAAAGGCTCTGGAAGGATTCGAGAGGCCCGTGCTGCTGCTCGTTGGCGGGCGGGATAAGCTGGGTGCCTACGAACCGTTGCTCGCCTCTCTCGCCGCCCGGGGTAAAGGGGTTTTCGCCTTCGGGGAAGCCGGGCCCAAAATTTACGAGCACCTGCGCGGCCGTGTACCCGCGGGGCTCTACCCGGATCTGGCATCGGCTTTCAAAGAAGCGGTCCGGAGGGGTGCGCCGGGAGACGTTATTCTTCTCTCTCCTGCCTGCGCTTCCTTCGATCAGTATAAAAGCTACGCACAGAGGGGAGACCATTTCAAGGAACTGGTCGCGGGGTTGCAGGAATTGAACCAGCCGAAAGCAGGGGATCAGATTGTCTAGAACGGCCTCGGATATGCCTCCGGTTGCAGCAGAGGACTCGAAGGAAAGACTTCGCCTCCATTGGAAGCCTCTCCCCCTGCAGGTCCAGCTATGCATCGAGGTCTCCCTGTTGATCGCCTTCGGTTTTATCATGATCTACAGCGCCAGTTCGATCCCGGCGCTCAGGAAGTTTTCGAATCCGAACTACTACCTCAAACAACAGCTTGTTTGCATCGCCATCGGGCTCACGGCCATGTTCACCGTGAGCCGCATTCCCTATCGCTCTTTCCGGAAATACTCCGGCCCCCTGATGCTTGGCACGATCGGCCTGCTCATCTTTGTGCTGATTCCCGGACTCGGCGTCAAGTTCAACAACGCCCGGCGCTGGATAAAAATCGGCCCGCTGCACCTGCAGCCCGCCGAGTATGCCAAGGTGGTATGGGTGTTATTCCTGAGTTCGGCCCTGGTGCGAAAGCAGGACCGCATCAAACAGCCGCGTGTAAGCTTCTGGCCCTATCTCATCCTTTGCGGCATGGTATGCCTCCTTTTGCTGCGGGAACCGGACTTCGGCAGCGTCTTCATGTTCGTTCTTCTCATGGTGGTCATGATGGCCGTTACCGGGGTACCGTTCCGCTGCTTTTTTCTGATGGCCCCCTTCACCGCGCTGGCCTTCTACCGGATGGTGTTCCTGGTACCTTACCGCCGCGCGCGCTGGGAGGCTTTTCTCAACCCGTGGGTCGATCCGCTCTATTCGGGCTACCAGCTCATCCAGGGCTGGATAGCGATGGGCTCGGGAGGATTTTTCGGAAAAGGCCTTGGCGCCGGCCAGCAAAAACTTCTCTACCTGCCCGAATCCTATACCGATTTCATCCTGGCAGTCATTGGAGAGGAACTGGGATTTTTGGGCATCCTGCTGACTTGCCTGCTTTTTCTTTTCCTGTTTCTGACCGGCCTGGAGATTTCCAGGGAAGCCCCCGATCAATTCGGAAGCACCCTTGCGATCGGGTTGACGATGCTGATTTCGATCGAGGCTCTTCTCAATATGGGGGTTGTGCTCGGGCTCGTTCCCACCAAGGGAGCCGCCCTTCCGTTCATCTCCTATGGAGGCAGCGCCTTCGTTGCCAGCTGCATCGCTGTCGGAATGCTCCTGAGCATTGCCAGAAGCTGCGAAAAGCGGCCGGATCATATGGACTAAATTTAACCGGAACGATAAAGATCATGTTCAAACGTTATCAACATATTCATTTCATAGGAATCGGCGGGATCGGTATGAGCGGGATAGCCGAGTTGCTCGTAAATCTCGGCTACAAGGTGAGCGGATCGGACCAGAAGATGTCGGAGTTGACCAACAGGCTCGCCGCCCGGGGCGCGGTCATTCACTGCGGCCACGATCCCGCCAATCTCGCGGGGGCGGACGTCGTGGTGGCCTCCTCGGCCATTTCCGAAGAAAACCCCGAGCTTCAGGCGGCTCGTTCTCTTCCCAAGGTCCCCGTCATCCGCCGCGCGGAAATGCTCGCAGAGTTGATGCGCCTCAAGTATTCGGTGCTGGTAGCCGGGGCGCACGGCAAAACCACCACCACCTCGATGGTGTCTACCGTACTTGCCCGCGGGGGGCTCGACCCGACGGTGGTGATCGGAGGAAAACTAAACGCCTGGGGCACCAACGCCAAGCTGGGAGGCGGAGAGTTCATGGTGGCCGAAGCCGATGAGAGCGACGGCACTTTTTTGCTCCTGCCGCCCACAATCGCCGTGGTCACAAACATTGACCTCGAACATCTCGACTTCTACCGCGACATGGAGCACATACGCTCGACGTTTCTGCGGTTCATCAACAAGATCCCCTTTTACGGGCAGGCCATTCTGTGTCTCGAGGACGAAAATATCCAGGCGATTTTGCCGCGGGTCGAGAAGCGGTTTGCGACCTACGGGTTCTCCTCCCAGGCAGACTTCCAGGCGCGGCAGGTTCAAACCAGCGGCCTTTGCAGCACCTTCCGCGTCTTCCATGACTCGCAGGAACTGGGCGAGATGGAAATTCAGATTCCCGGACGCCACAATGTGCTCAATGCGCTTGCGGCGGTCGCCGTGGCCCACGAGCTCGAAATCCCCTGGCCTGCGGTCCAGGCCGGCCTGCGCGATATGACCGGCGTCCAGCGCCGGTTTCAGATAAAGGGGCAAGTCGGGGGCGTCCTGGTCCTCGACGATTACGGCCACCACCCGACCGAAATTCGGGCGGTGCTGGAGACCCTTGCGGGCTGCTATCCCGATCGCCGCCGCATAATCGCCTTTCAGCCGCACCGCTACAGCCGCACCAAGGCTTTGCTCGAACAGTTCGCCAGGTGTTTTTATCACTGCGACGTTTTGCTGCTCTCCGAAATCTATCCGGCGAGCGAAAAGCCCATACCGGGCATAACGGGCCGCAGGCTCGCAGACGAAATCGCGGCCCACGGACACAACGAACTCCATTTTTGCCCGACCCTGGAAGAGATGCGCGAAAAACTTTGCGCGATGGTAAGACCCGGGGACGTGGTCATGACCCTGGGGGCCGGAAACATTTTGCAGGTCGGCGAATCGCTTCTCGATTGCCTGAATGGAAACGGTGATGAACGAAACGTTCCGCGCTCTTGAATCGATTCCGGACGTCGAAATCCGGAAAGACGAGCCGCTCGCCCGTCACACCACCTTTCGGGTGGGAGGGCCGGTGCGCCTGCTCGCGCGCCCGCGAAGCGAAAGCGCCCTTTTCGCCCTCCTGGACGCGATTCGGGAACTGGGGGTTCCGTTCGTCATGCTCGGCGAAGGAAGCAATGTTCTTGCACCCGATGAGCCTTGGGAAATGGTAGTCATTCAACTTCACGCCCTGGGCGGTGAATGGGGGAGGGGGAAAACGGTTCTCCCGCCCGCGCAGCTGGCGGGCAACCCGGCTGCGGCGCCGGCCGCCGGTGAAAACTTTGTGTACGCAGGGGCGGGAACCCGGCTGCGCGATCTTATTCGGTTTTGTGTCGAAAACGGCCTCCAGGGGCTCGAAGGGCTTGCGGGAGTGCCCGCAACCGTGGGCGGGGCGCTCTTTATGAACGCTTCGACTTCTTTTGGCGCTATTTCGGCCCCCCTGGTGCACATCGACCTGCTCGACGCGGAGGGCTCAAAAAGAACTCTTTCCAGGCAGGAGCTGAGCCCCGGCTATCGTACCATGGGCCTTCCGCAAAATTGCGTGGTGCTCGGGGCCTGCTTCGAGCTTAGACCCTGCGAACGCTCCATGTTGCAAAAACGCGTGGAGGAAATACTCGAAAAACGCAGAAAATCGCAGCCCCTGCGCTATCCTTCGGCCGGCTCGGTTTTCAAAAACCCTGCGGGGCAATTCGCCGGAGCGCTCATCGAAAAGGCCGGACTCAAAGGTTTTTCGATTGGAGACGCCCAGATTTCGAAAAAACATGCCAACTGGATCGTAAACCGCGGCACGGCCACGGCCAGGGACATTTTGGAGCTCATCGAGAAGACGGAAAATGAAATTTTCGGAAGTTTTGGCGTGCGTTTGGAGCGAGAAATTCGTATACTGGATCAACTATATAGAAGCCCGGCCCAATGCTAAAACCCAGAAAATTGAGAAAAAATAAGTACCAGGAAAGCACACTCGATCGCTTCAGAGGTAATTTTCGCCCTTTTCGTGACTTTTTGGCTGTTTTCGTCTGGTTTTGCTTTGTTGTGGCTTTGGGCGCAGGCCTTTCCCGGCTCTACTCCCGGGTAGTCAACGGGCAATGGCTCGAGCTGGAAAAAGTCGACATTACCGGGACCCACAGGCTCTCGCGGGGGGAGGTTCTGGACGCAATGGGACTGGGAAGAGGTGAGTGCACCCTGGGGATCGATACCCAACGGGTCGCAGCTCGCCTGGGCAGGCTGCCTGTGGTGGATAAGGCCGAGGTCATCCTTGACTGGCGGGGCAGTGTTGCGGCGCACATAGAGGAGCGCAAGCCTGTCGCGGTTGTCGTCTGTGCAGGACATGATATGCTTATGGATTCTGAAGGCGTGCTTTTCGCCGAAGTGAAGAAGCCCAACCACTCGCTGCCGTTGATCACCGGGCTTTGTGACACCGAAGTCCGGCCGGGCGATTCCATTTCGGACGACGGCAAGCAACACATCGAAGCGCTGCTTTCGGCTCTCGAGGGTTCGTGGCTTTCGAACGCGGCCATTGATGAATGCCGCTGGAGTGCGGGCGGATTTACTCTGATCATGGGCCAGAGGGCCGTTCCGGTCAACTTTGGCAAATCGGGTTACAAACAAAAACTGGCAAAGCTAAAAGACGTGATCGATACGCTCAATGACCGGGGGTGGACCGACCTGGTGACAGGAATCGATCTGGATTATCCGGGCAGAGCATACGTGGATGGACAATTCCCTGTTTCCGAATCGGGTCAGGGGACGACGAAACGGTCGGGCTGAACGCCATTTTCAAGCCCGGAGCAGCAAGCGGGAAAAACACCGTTTTCTTCGCGCTTCACGCTTCCTGCTCCCCGCTTCTTTTTGAAAGGTATCCCCATGGGGAAAAGAGAGGAACTGATCGTCGGCCTGGACCTTGGGACCACCAAAGTCTGTGCCGTGGTCGGAGAAGTCACCGCTGAGGGAATCGACATAGTGGGCGTGGGGACCTATCCTTCAGCCGGTTTGCGGGGAGGGGTCGTCGTAAACATCGACCAGACGGTCAATTCGATAAAAAAGGCGGTGGAAGAGGCCGAGCTCATGGCCGGCTGCGAGATCTCCTCGGTGTTTGCGGGGGTTGCGGGCACGCACGTCCAAAGCCTCAACAGCCACGGAGTCATCGCCATAAAGAGCCGCGAAGTCACCTCCTCGGATGTCGTGAGGGTCCTCGATGCGGCCAAAACGATCGCCCTTCCCTTCGACAGGCAGATCCTCCACGTTTTGCCCCAGCAGTATATCGTAGATGACCAGGACGGCATTTTTCACCCGATCGGCATGGCCGGAGTGCGTCTGGAAGCCAAGGTCCACATCATAACCGCCATGACGAGCGCGGTGCAAAATATCGTCAAATGCTGCGAACGGGCACGCCTCCAGGTCCAGGACGTCGTGCTCGAATCTCTTGCCTCGAGCGGTGCGGTGCTCGACCCGGACGAAAAGCAACTGGGCGTGGCCCTGATCGATATCGGCGGGGGAACAAGCGAGATAGCGGTCTTTCAGAATAACGGCATCCGCCATTCGACTGTGGTAGGGCTGGGCGGAAATCACATCACCTCGGACATCTCGGTGGGATTACGCTGCGCAATGGAGGAAGCCGAAAAGATCAAGAAAAAGTATGGCTCCGCTCTGATCGAAGCGATCGACCAACAGGAAATCATCGAGGTGGGCTCGGTTGGCGGCCAGAAGCCGCGGCAGCTTGCGCACTCGATTCTTACCCAGATCATCGAGGCGCGGGTAAAGGAAATTCTCGACATTATCGAATGGGAACTGGTCCGCTCGGGCCTGATCGAAACCCTGCATGCGGGGGTGGTCATCACCGGGGGCGTCTCTTTGCTGCCCGGGATTCGCGAGCTCGCAGAAAAGGTGTTCGACATGCCGGTAAGAATCGGTGTCCCATCCAATTTCGGAGGTCTTGGCGACGTGGTGAAAAACCCTATCTATTCCACGGCTGCCGGACTTCTGCTCTACGGCAAGGATCACGGCGGCGGAATGCCGATGCGGGAATCCCGGAGCAAAATGGGACCCGTTTGGGAAACTTTTATGCGCTGGTGGAGAGAGTTCTGGTAATAGGCGACTTTGCCCGGCAAAGAGGGGAAGTACGGGGGGAACGTGAGTTTGCTTTCGCCTCGATCCCGGGCCGGCCGTTTACATCCAGGGCTTTTCAGGCGGAGAGATTATGGCAAGGAAAGCGACCAAAAGGGGGAGTCTCAATATGGAACAGACGACAATGGAACAAACCGGACTGAGCAACAGGGCAAAAATTACCGTCCTCGGCATAGGCGGGGGCGGCGGCAACGCCATCAACAACATGATCATGGCAGGACTTGAGGGAGTCAACTTCATTGCCGCCAACACCGACTGGCAGGTGCTCGAAAGAAATCTCGCACCGAGAAAAATCCAGCTGGGCACCAATCTGACCAGGGGACTGGGCGCCGGGGGCCTGCCGGAGATGGGCGCCAAAGCAACCCAGGAAGACATTGATAAAATCCGTGAAGCGGTCAACGGCAGCGACATGGTTTTCATCACCGCCGGTTTGGGCGGCGGCACCGGAACGGGCGGCGCCCCGATCGCGGCCCAGATCTGCAAGGAAATCGGAGCTCTCACCGTAGCTGTCGTGACCAAGCCGTTTCAGGTGGAGGGCAAGGTGCGCCTGCGTCATGCGGAGGATGGTCTTAAAACGCTGCAGGAAACGGTGGACACCCTGATCACCATTCCCAACAACCGGTTGCTGTGCCTGGCGGACAAACGCTCCACCTTCCTCGAAATGATCAAGCGGGCCGACGACGTTTTGCTCTACGCCGTGAAAGGTATTTCCGACCTGATCACCAAGCAGGGCTATATCAACGTCGATTTTAACGACGTCAAGACCGTCATGGGAGAGATGGGACTGGCTCTGATGGGCACGGGCGTCGGGCGAGGCGAAAACAGGGCCTCCCAGGCCGTCCAGCAGGCCATCTCGAGCCCGCTTCTGGAAGACATCTCCATCCACGGCGCGCGGGCCGCTCTCATCAACGTTTCCGCAGGCCCCGACCTGGGCATGCACGAATTCGAAGAGGCTCTCTCCATCATTCAGAAAGAGGTTACCGACGAGGCCAATATCATCCTGGGCATGGTGATCGACGAGAAGATGGAGGATGAGATCCGCGTCACGGTGATCGCCACGGGAATCGGAAAGGCGACGCAGAAAATGGCCGCCGAACAGCCTGCGGTAAGGCCGGTGAGGAGAATGAGGCCGGAAGGCGTGGTGCCCGCTATCGATTACGACCTCCTGGAGGTCCCCCCCAGCGTGCGGCAGCGACTCCCCCTCAAAAACACCGCGCAATCGATGGAGGAGCTCGAGCAGGAGCGCGAGATGCACCATCCGGGTCAGAAAAGAAGGACCCTTCTCCAGATGATCACCGGCGGCAGCAGAGGTGGTCACGAAGAAGAAGATCTGAGCATCCCCACCTTCATTCGAAGGCAGGCGGATTGATGTACGGAGCCTGACTCCAGGCCCTGCCTGATCACACACTCTAAGAGGTCGAGCCCTGACCGGCATCCCCCTTTGCCGGTCGCTCGACCGTGGCGAGCAGAGACGCCACAGGCAAAACCAGCATAGGTCGGCTGGATGTCACCCCCGCCTCCTCACTAAAAGGAGCACCGAGTACGACATAGGCCGGGTGCGAGGGCCACCTAGTTTTGCTTGTATTGCCCCGGACATTCTCAATCAAAATAAGCCCGGGCCAGAGTTTTAACCGTGGACGACTTATTATAATAGAGCTACATATCTTTTCCTAACCTGAAAAGTACTGTCCCAACCTCCTATAAAATACATTTCTTTATGTAGCCAGTATTCTAGGAAATTTAGCTGATTTTTGTAAATGTGTCGGAGTAATTTACAATCCTGGGGGGCGGGATACAAATCAAGTACTATCGATCACTTGTATGTCTGTGGATTGCGGATTCTCTCTTGAGGCGTCGGAAAATATTGCAATTTCCCGCAATTTTCAGAGCGTTTGCGCTCAGCCCCCCAGCTAAAAGATATAACAAATACAGTATGTTAGGTTCAGGCAAGCGAGAAGGGCACGCCATTTGCTTCGCTAATAACCAGAAGGAGGTCCCCCTATCCCCCGACCCGACAGACAAATGAGAATGCTCTGAGACACAAAAAGATGAATGGAAAGGAGACCGTCATGCGTTTCAAAATCCTTGCCTGCATTGCAGTCCTGGCCACCATTATGGGTTACGCGGGAACGGTTTACGCGGTTCCCGTGTATACTGGTGCGTATACCGACATGTATTTGAAACAAAACACTTTTCCGACCGGCCTGAATGAGCAGAAGGTGTTCCTGGATGCCACATCCAGCTCGACGACGGTGATCGGCCACGTGGGCTCTCAGACGGGCACTCCGCTGATTAACTTCACCTCAAGCGATCCGTTGACTGCTGCAAATGGTTTTGCGACGATCAAAGCAGCAGATGGTACAATTTTTCACGATATCACCATCACTGCGCCCGGGTACTACTTCGGGGATCTCATTTTCAGCCTGAATCTTGCCCCCAATGCAAACATGGATTTGAGTATCTCCGCCACGGATAAATCACTCGGGATAGATACCTTCAGCAACTGGACCTCCCAAAGTGCCTGGGTCAATGGAGAGAACGACATACTGGTGCTGTCGCACACGGGGAATTTGATGCAATCCGTCACCATAACTTCCAGCAGTGGGATAGTGGGATATGGTGTGGATCAGCTCAAGCAAACTCAAATTTCGGACTTGACCGCGATTCCCGAACCAACCGCCCTGCTGCTTTTGGGCTTCGGTCTGCTCTGCTTCGCGGCCGTATCCACGATGAAGATCAAAAGAGCTTAAACTAAACAGCCGCATTCAAACGGGGGATTCCCGCGATCGAGCACCGACTGAAAGTTTTTGGAAATGAAAAATGGACATGGGCAGGGGCCTTCCGTATTGTTTGACCCCAATCGAAGAGTGCGGAGGAGTCCCGAGCCATGTCCATATCGGTGCTTTGCCACGCTTTAATCAAGCAGTAAAAGAAGTTGCAGAGAAGTGGTTTCCCGGTCCCGCTCCACAATGGCGCCCTTGCTACTGCCAGAATGGTTGCGAGGTTGGTTCCCCTTGGCGTACCTTTCCGCAGCTATCCGGGTACTACAGTCGATAGCAGGACCATTTCACCGCCTCTTGGTTAGACCGTCCGTACTGCAGCAAACCGTGCCGGACACCGGTCTTTTGAGCGCGACAGCCGGCTTTTTCCGATTTGCCATGCTGACGATAATTACTGAAAAGATGATGACTGAAGAAGCCGTAACGATCTGCGGGGTTATCCGTTCGCCGCCGAGCATCGCTCCGGCGAAAATGGCCACAACCGGATTTACGTAATTGTTGGTGGTAACCAGGATTGGGTCCGCCACCTTTAACAGCCATATATAGGCACTGTAGCCAATAATGGAACCAAAAAAGACGAGGTATCCCATGGAAAGCACGGAACGCGCGGATACCGATGCAAAATCGAGAGCTTTCCATTCGCCGGTCATGAGGCCGACCAATAAACACAAAAGACCCCCGGCGAGCATCTGAACCCCTATCGATATCATCGGGGAAGGCGGCAGCTCCGCTACGCGGGAATAAAGCGCTCCAACCGCCCAAAACACGGAACCAAGCACCAGCACGGCATACCCGGTCCAAAGGCCCGATTCTCTCGGCAGCCCGGCGCCGCTCTTTTCAATCAACAGCGAAATGCCGAGCAACCCGAGCGCCAGTCCGACAAAGACCAGCCACCCGGGGCGCTTTTCTCCCTGCCAGAGCCAGGCTAAAAGCGCCACCCAGACGGGCACCATGGCGTATATCACGGCGGCCGAGCCGCTCGGTACGAACTGCTCTGCCCAGACGAGACTTCCGTTTCCGCAGAGCAGCATTATCCCTCCGATGATGGATGCATTTTTCAGGTGTACCGGCCTGGGTGCGGGTGCCCCTCTGAGAGCATCCCAGGCGTAGACCATTGCGCCTGCAAGGCAAAACCTCGTTCCAGCCAGAAAAAACGGAGGAACGGTCCGGACGGCGAATTTCATGGCCAGGTATGTTCCGCCCCAAAAGATATAGACGGCAAGAAGCGCCGCTGCAACAGCGGGCCAGGGCACAGAGGAAGTAGCGGGCAGAGCTTTTTTCATTTTTCGGGACCATAGTAACAGGGAACGGGGAGAAATCGGTTTTTATTCCTGCCTCCCCCCACTCATCAGACCACCATCGGCATTGTGAGGCGGAAATACCCCGCCGAGATCTCATGATCGGACAAGCGCAACGGGGCGAGCAGTTGATTTTGTGAGCATACAACCGGTTTGCCTGTCGTTATGGCCCCGCCGCCACCAAAGGCGGCGGCGCTTAACGGCCCGGCGATCCCGGCCGGCGGTCCTACCGCAACCTTACGCCTGTACCTCATGCGGTGTGGTTTCTATGTATCCCTCGTGAGACAGCGCCGTTGCCGAAGGCTCTATGATGATGCTCGCCTTGTAGAGGTTTTCGAGGTCTACGATTTCGGCCCGTTTGCGGTTGAGAAGATAGTCGGCTGCGTCGGCGGGCAGCACCGCTTTTAAAACAGCGGGCCTTTTGTGCACGAGAGTCGTCCAGATCCTGCGCAAATAGTCGAGGGCGGTGGCTTCGGTCGAGCGCACGATGCCGCTTGCCTGGCACGTCGGGCATTCCCTGTAGGAGCCGCGCTGGATGTTCAGTCCCAGATGCTGGCGCGACAGCTCGAGGAGGCCGAACTTGGAGATCCTCCCCACGGTCATCTTCGCTTTGTCCTTCTTGATCTCTTCTTTCAGGCGCCGTTCGACTTCGCGGGCATGCCTCTGCTCCCGCATGTCGATGAAATCGATGACAACCAGGCCTCCGAGGTCTCGAAGCCTCAGTTGACGCGGTATTTCCACCGCGGCTTCGAGATTGACCTTGAGAGCCATCTCTTCGACCGCTCCCTCTGCGCTGGTGCGGCCCGAGTTGACATCGATCGACACCAGGGCCTCGGTGGGGTCGATCAGCAGGTATCCGCCCGATTTCAGGGGCACCTTTCTGCGAAAGACCTGCGCTACCTGCTCTTCGAGATTGAACTTGGAAAAAATCGGCCCCTCTTCCTTGTTGAGCCTCACCGTCTTCTGGCTTCTCGGGCTTATGATGCCCAGAAACTCCTTCACCCTTCGGTAGACATCCCGGTCATCGATCAGGATGCTCTTGATCCCGGAGGGGAAATAGTCGCGGATGATCCTGATGGCGAGGTCCTGCTCCTTGTAGATGAGCGCGGGGGCGGGGGTCTCCTGGACCTTTTTTTTCAGCTCCTCCCAGATTTTTACCAGGTGGTCCAGGTCCTTGTTGATTTCGCGCTTGGTCCGGTCTTCGGCCGCGGTCCGCAGGATCACGCCGAACTCCTCGGGCACCTTGAGGCTTCTTGCCAGCTCCTTTAGTTGTTCGCGCTTATCCCCGTTTTCGATCTTTCGGGAGACTCCGCGCTGGTCCTGACCCGGCATGAGCACGATATCCCGGCCGGCAAGAGAGACATAGGTGGTAAGAAGCGCCCCCTTGGAGCCCAACTCCTCTTTTACGACCTGGACGAGCACTTCCTGGCCCGGGTGAATGACGTCCTGGATCCTGGTCGCATCCGAGATGTCTGTCTCATAATACTCGGGATGGATCTCGGAGGCGGGCAGAAACCCGTTTCGTTCCACCCCGTAATTGACAAAGGCGGCCTGAAGGCTCGACTGAATGTGGGTTATGATGCCCTTGTAGATATTTCCGACGATTTTGCCGCGCGTCGCCGTTTCTATGAAAAAATGTTCGAGAGTGTGACCTTCTACTACCGCGATCCGGAACTCCTCGGGGTGGACCGCATTGATGATCATGGTTTGATATGACATTTTGCTGCCTTGCCGTTTCTGTTGCCCGAGTTCCGGGATTCGAGCCGCTGCTTCGCCTGGTGGAGGAATGTTCGCAGGGCTACTTCCCGGTTGGGCTGAATGGCCCCATCGTAAGGCGCATCGATGTAGGGCATACGCATTTTGTTTAATAGCGGTTTGAGGACGGCGGTGCAGATTGCGCTGGGCATGCAGGTGAAAGGGTAGACGTTTACAACGCCGCTATACCCCTCGTGCAAGTGTTCGAGCGCGGCCCCTATGCTTAAGGCCGCCTCGGTCCCGATATCGAAACTGTAGAGCCGTTCCTTGTCCATCCGCTTTTCCAGTAAGGAGATGGCGTGATCTTTTTCAATGTCCAAATGCTTTAGTGCGTGCTTGTACACCTGTTTCTGGCGCGCTATCTGGTAATACTTTTCGATCTGCGTAGGAATCAGGGCGTTAAGGGCGCCCCGCAGCGAGGTGAAATCGCGTTTGAGCAGGGCCAGCTTAACTTGCCGTTTTTGATCTCTGGCCATATCGTAGGATATGTAGTTTATCCATTCGCCGATCGAAGCTACCGTTACTTCGGCCCCGAATTGCTCCAGAACTCTCACGATGTTCTGGTTCGAATCCGGATGCGTACGAACGTAAATCTCCCCCACGATCCCGATCAAAGGCCGTCTCGGCTGTCGGGTATCGATAAAGGTCCTGGCTGTTGCGGCCGTGTCCTCGACAATGTCGAAAAGTCCATTAAACTCCAGAGAGGCCCCCCTCAGCTCCACTTCCTCCAGCAACGCTTCGAGCGCTTTTTGCACGAAGGAATCGGTCAGGCCGGGACGCAATTCGTAGGGCCGCACCCGCCATACGATGCGATCCAGTATATCAGCTATGATTATAGTTACATAGCAAAGTTTTCTGAAGATGGTGGCTGCCTCCGCCGGCATGATGTCGACGGTTGAATAGGAATTTCGGGTCGAGACATAGGTTATGGGCACATCGCGAAATTCTTCGAACCTGTCCAAAACCAGGCGCTGCATTTTGTTGTACATGCCAAAACGGCAAGGGCCGTCGGCTTCGGGCAAAAAGTAGACGTAGCGCTCGGGCGAAAAATTTTCCCCTAGCCTTTCTTTTTCCCCCTTGAGAAAGTGGAGAATATCCCCCAGGGTGACCTGGCAGGGAAAACACTCCTTGCCCGAGGTGAATTCCTTACCCAGCGAGAGCCCCTTATAGGTCTCCATCACCAAAGCGTTTACGCCCACGGCGTGGAAGCAGGAAGCGAGCAGCCGGGAGGCAAACGGCGCCATGTCCGGGATGAGCAGGGTCTTGCCCGTTACGTCAAACTGTTTGACCTTGTCGTAGAACCGTCCGAAGTTCTGTTTTGCTGCAACTGTCACTTATCTATCCTTGGCACGCGAAGACAATGCAAGACCTTATAATTTCTTTGACTTCGCGCCTTCGCGGCTTCGCGTGATAAAAACAGTTCCGGCGCATTCATAGCTCATTTTTGTGCACGCGAAGCCGCGAAGACGCGAAGTCAATATGATTATTTACAACTCGTTTTATGCCGCTCTTGAAGGTAGCGGCGCCAAAGTTCATTAGAAGCCCGAGAGGCAGGTCGAGGAGCCTCAGATAGGTCAACAGTTGCTTCCCGTGGACAGGCGCAAGCTCCTCAACAGACTTGACCTCGACAACCAACTTGTCTTCAATTACCAGATCCGCGCGGAAACCTTCCTCGAACCGAAGCCCTTCAAAAACGATCGGCACCTGCTTTTGTCTCTCGATGCGCAAACCTCGGTCTGTCAGCACCTTTACCAATACGACCTCGTAGACCGACTCAAGCAAGCCCGGCCCCAGCTCCTTGTGCACCCTGTAGCCGCAATCGACCGCCTCCCTGGCAATTTCTTCGATCTCCATCTTCTTCTTCGCCTCTTCGGGCCTTCGCGGCTTCGCGTGAGACATCTCTCCTCCGCGTCCTCGCGCGAAACCCTTCTATCCCACCTCCTCCAAAGAGTTGCCTTCCTCCGGGTCGAGTTTTCGGGAAAGCCGCTTTTCCTGGAGATTTCTCACCACGTTGCGGTAGGCTTCCACGCGGGTCAAAAGACCGGCTACCGCGCTGTGCTCGTCCAGTTCCAGGATGAGAGAAGGCTTATCTGCGAGCAGATGACGATAGAAATGTTCGATGAACGAATCGGCCCCGCAGCTGAAATTGGTCAGATGCACGCCGTACCAGTTCGGGGTGCGGAGGATCATCTTGGCCGTTCGTATGATCCTTGCCCCCAGGCCCCAGAACATACGTTTGAAATCGCTCATGTCCTCGGAATCCGAATCGACCAGATCCATCGGAAGGGCCTTTATCCCGAGCTTGGCGAGTTGTTTTCCAAGCTGCAGGTTCAAACGATCGTCATAGAGGTTGTACGGCCGGCCGGTGACTATCCAGACCGGCTGGGCAGGGTCGAAGCCGTCTATGATCTGTTTTCCGACCTCGGTAAGTTGGCGGCGAAACTTCGCCTGCCTTGCCGCCGCTTTGAAAAAGGCCCTCTCGATGTCGCTTCTTTTCGGCCGCAAGGCGCGCGGAAAGGCATTTTCAATCGCGAAGACCTGATTTTCCGGCCCTTCGCGCAAATAGAGCGAGGGGCGAATGATCCTGTCGTCGGCAATATTTAGAGCAGACCTGCTCATGAACTGGGAGCTCTGTACGAGCGGGCAGAAATAGCCGATTTCGCCCTCCTCCGGAACGGGGGCGTTCACCACATTGGGCATGAAGAGGTATTCGGCGCGGTCCATGAGGTATCGTACGTGTCCGTGGAACACCTTGACCGGAAAACAGACCTCGGAGACCACACTTTCCACGCCCAGGAAGGCGAGCTTGTTTGTGGTCCTGGGGCTCATCAGCACCGGGAACCCGAGTTCGGAAAAAAGGTGCGCCCACAGGACGCCCCACTCGAGGGAATGCAGGGCAAGCGGGATTCCGATCACCGGTTTTTGCCGGCGCCCCGTTTCGGCTTCGCCAAGAAGATTTCCCGCCTCTGCGAGAGCCTGTTCGAATAGAGTCTGCCTCAGCTGGAAATAGTTCACCTCCCCGCCCCCTTCGGCCCGGGTCTCGTAACGGCCGCAATCTCCGCCCCAGACGCTTTTGCGGTCACCGAAGTTATAGATTTTGAGCTTGCATTCGTTGTGGCATTTTTTCTCCGCGCGGCAGACGGACTCGCTAAAGTTTACCTCCATGGCGGCAAGCTGGTCGAGGTCTCGCCTGCGGTATTCCATTCCCTCCTTCTTGAAAAGCTCCATAACCGACAGGGCGGCCCCGAAGGCTCCCATTACCTCGCGGTGCTCGGGAACCAGGATCTCGCGTTTGAGCACCCTTTCGAAGGCCGAAACGATGCCTTTATTGAGAGAGGGGCCGCCCAGAAACATCACTCGCTTTCCTACGCGCCTCTTTTCCACCACCCGGTTGAGGTAATTGTACACAATCGCATAGCAAAGACCGGCTATGAGGTCCTGCCTCTCGCCCCCTTTTTGCAAATAGCTCACGAGGTCCGATTCCATGAACACGGTGCACCGCTCCGCCAGATGGATCGGCCTCCTGGAGCTAAGCGCTATGTCCTGGAATTCTCCGACGATGTTTATCTTCATCTTGTTGGCGAGTTCGTGCAGGAAACTCCCCGTGCCGGCCGCGCACACCTTGTTCATCGCAAAATCGAACGGGTGTGTGTTCTCGATCATGATGTACTTCGAGTCCTGCCCGCCGATCTCGAATATCGTGTCCACTTCCGGGTCGATGTGAACCGCACCGCGTGCGTGCGCCGTAATTTCGTCGAGCACCAGATCCGAGCTCAGAAAATCACCCACCACATTGCGGCCCGACCCCGTCGTGGCGATCGCCATGAGCTTGATCTTCCCGTCCGCCTCTTCCTGCAGGGTGCGCAGAAGCTGCTGGGTCACCTCGATGGGCTTTCCCCGCGTGGGCACATAGCACTTGTGAAGCACCCGGCCCTTCTCGCTTATGAGCGCATACTTGGTGGTGGTGGAGCCGATATCGATCCCCAGGTAGGCCTCCACCGGTTTTCCCTTCTTCCACGCCCAGGGCGCCTGGGGTTCACTGGAGTCGAAGCGGGTAAAGGAAAGCTCCAGCCGCTCGGCTCGCGGAAAGCTGTGCACCGTTTGGGAGTCCGCACGCAACAGGACAGAAAGATCGATCTCGTTTCGCCATTTTTGCTTTCCCGCCTGGATGGCCACCCCGAGCGCGCCCAGGGAGGTATGCCGGGGGGGGACGGTCAGGGATGGGTAATAGTGACTGAAGGCCATCACCTGGAGCCGGTTGGAAGCCATGCCCCCGATGAAGACAATCGGGTCGAGCAGTTCTCGGTTGCCGACGATGGTGCTCACATAATTGGCGGCATTCCCGAAATGAAGCCCGGCGATGATGTTGGGCAACCCCTCGCCCTTGTTTTGGAGGTGAATCATGTCCGAT
>JAKAJS010000187.1 GCA_021813685.1 Deltaproteobacteria bacterium
AGCCACCCATTCTTCAGCATGGCCGCAAGCGTGGTGTCCTGCAGGTACACCATTCCCGCCCACCGGATCGTATGCAGGTCGCGCAGCGCCCCCACACCGTCCTTGACGTTGGGCTCCAGCAGATAGGTACTCTCGCCGTACTGCTTGAGCCGTTCCTGCCTGTAGGCGCGCAGGTTGTCCAGAAATTTCCGTCGCCCCGTCCGGCCGAAGGATTTGAGAAAGCCTGCCTTCCATTCGGTGAAAAACCCGTTGTCTCCCGCTATAAACCCTGCTTCGAGATAATTGGTCAGGATGGAAAAATCCTCTTTCACCAGATCACGGACCATGGAAACCGACGCTGTGGCGTGTCCCACTTCGAATCCGGCGTCCCACAACCCGTATACCAGATCGTGGACAAACTCCGAGAGGTGAGCGGGAAGACGCTTTTGGTAGAGGAAAAGCAGATCGAGGTCTGAGGCAAAGCTCACCTCTCCCCGGCCTATCCCGCCCACCGCCGCAAGCGCCCAACCCTCCCGAGGCGCATTTTCCTCCACCGCGTGTCTGAGCCCCTCCCGCAAATTGGCCCCGTAGGTCCGCGCAGAAAGCAGTCCCGGCACATCCATGCGGCATTCATGGAGGAAATGTTCGCGCAGGTTCTTCAGCTTCCGAATTACATTTGGATGTATGGCCATGTTCCTCGCAAAAGAAATGAAGCGGGAAGCAGGAAGCGAGAAGCGGGAAGAAAACGACTGCCTTATTCCCGTTGCTCGCTCATCATTCTTGCTTCTCGCTACGAATTGTCCCCGCTTCCTGCTTCCCGCTTCCGCTTTTAAAGCGCGCTTTCCCCCGTCTCCCCGGTTCGGATGCGGATACACTCCTCCACTGCCGTTACGAATATCTTTCCGTCCCCTATTTTACCCGTATTGGCCGCGTCGCGGATCGCCGCGGTGACCTCTGCCGCCTGGGAATCGGGGATAACGATTTCTATCTTTATTTTTGGAAGAAAATCAACAACATACTCTGCCCCTCGGTAGATTTCCGTGTGCCCCTTCTGGCGCCCGAAGCCTTTCACCTCCGATACCGTCATGCCCTTGATTCCCAGGCTGCTCAACTTTTCCTTCACATCGTCCAGCTTGAATGGCTTGATGACCGCTTCTATTCTTTTCATCCCTTCTCTCCTTCTCAAATAAAGAAAATACCTCAGCGTTCCACATAGCCATGGGCGATCGGATTGCGTCTGCCAATACCGAAGGCCTTTGTCGTCACTCTCAATATAGGAGGCGCCTGCCACCGTTTGTATTCATTGAGCTCGACCCGCCTCGCCACCCACCGCACGGTTTCGGGGGCGAACCCCCTCTCTATGATCTCCCGAATGGGAAGGCGCTGCTCGACATATGCGCTCAAGATCGCGTCCAGAGTTTCATAGGGCGGAAGAGTGTCCTGATCGGTCTGGTTTTCCCGAAGCTCGGCGGAAGGGGCCCGCGTGAGGATGCGCTCCGGGATCCATCCGTGTTCTTCGTTTAGCCTTCGGGCAAGCCCGTAGACCATCGTTTTGGGCACATCGCCAAGAACGGCGAGCCCCCCGTTCATATCGCCATACAGGGTGCAATATCCAACGGAGATCTCCGACTTGTTTCCCGTGCTCAGCAGCAGTCGGTTGAACTTGTTGGATATGGACATGAGGATCATGCCCCGCAGGCGGGCCTGAAGGTTTTCCTCGGTAAAGTCATGGGGCAGATCCCCAAAAATAGGGCTCATGGACTTGAGCGCAGTCGAAAAGAGCTCGCCTATGGAAATCACCTCGAAGCCGATGCCCAGCCGTTGCGCCAATTCTTGCGCATCGGTAAGGCTTTCGGGTGCGTTATAGGGGCCGGGCATCGCAACGCCGAGCACATTTTGAGCCCCCAGCGCGAGTACGGCAAGGCATGCCACCACGGCCGAATCGATCCCGCCGCTCAGTCCGATCACCGCCCGCTCGAAGGAGCACTTTCGCGTATAATCGCGAAGTCCCAGGGCAAGAGCACCGATCGCCTCCGAGACGGGGTCGCACGGGGAAGCCTGCAACGCGCTCCGTTCCCCCTCCGTATCAAAGAGTATCAGCGCTTCGCTGAAATCGGGACCGGTAGCCAGGAGTTCCCCCGACGCATCCCAGATCATGCTGTGGCCCTGAAAAATCAACTCGTCATTGCCCCCGACCTGATTCACATAAATCAGCGGAGCGCCGACGCAGCTCGCCTGTTTTTTTAGCAACTCCCCCACCATGGCGGTCTTTCGCAAATGATAGGGGGATGCGGAGATGTTTACCAGCAGGTCGATGGAAAGTCTCCCCAACTCACACACGGGATCGACATCGTAGAGAGGGCCGGGCAGGTAGCCCGGAACGTTCCATGCGTCCTCGCAAATCGTAATCCCGATGCGCCTGCCCCTGAAATCGACCCAGTCGACCGATTTGCCGGGCTCGAAATATCTCTCCTCATCGAATACGTCGTAGGAGGGCAACAGCATTTTATGCGCAATCGACCTCAATTCGCCGTCTTCATAGAAAACCGCCGAATTGTAGTAGGGCTTTCCGTGACCCTCGTTGATCGATACGGCCCCGAAAATGACGCCGATCCCCTTTCCAGCCCTCCCGATGCGCTCCCAACAGCGTATGCTGTCCGCTACAAACCCGCGTTTGTCCAACAGATCGCGCGGCGGGTAGCCCATTATGGATAATTCGGGAAAAACCACCAGTTCGGCGCCGGCCGTCTTCGCTCTTTCCACATATTCGCAAATCTTACGCGTGTTGCCTTCCAGATCCCCCACAAAGGAATCGATTTGTGCCATCGCGATGCGCATTACCAGTTACCTCAATGAAAGATTACCGTCCCCCTCTTGGGTTCCGTTCGCCCCGGAGCGCTATATGCTAAACTATCTCCCCGATCTGACAAAGCAATTAATTCACCTATTTTTGTCATTTAAACATTTTGCCGCCCCTTGCGCCATCTTTTCCCTATGCTCTCTGCACGTCTGCCTCTCCTCATTATAGTAATCCCTTTTTCCTACCCTCTATGGTATAAGGAAAAATATTGGCGTCTCGCCCCGCAAGGGAGGTTGCTCCTGACGGCGCAGTGCTTTAAACTCAACATGGCAGGTATTTGCTGGCAAGACAATCCCTACCGGACCGGTTTGACAATCCCGGCCGGCGGTTCTACCGCCTGGAAGAGCGCAAAATGAAACTTCAGCAGACCGAAGAGAAAGATCTCGATATACTGCGCGAAATCCTGCGCGACGGGATACGTATCTATATCGGATCCGGTTGCGGGGAGCCTCAGCGTCTGGTGCGGTCTTTATGTACGCTTTTGCCCGAACACCGCGATATCGAGATAGTTCAGGCCATTTCCATGGGGTCGCTTCCGAAAAACTGGAAGCCCCTGGAAGGACATGCGCGGCTTAAAACCTTCTTCGTGGGCCGCAATTCCAGGGATGCGGTGAATGAAGGTCTGGCCGACTATATCCCGATTTATTCTTCTTCCATACCCCGGCTTTTCAAGGAAGACCCTCTGTGGAAAATCGATATTGCGCTCGTGCAGGTTTCCCCGCCCGATGAACACGGTTTTTGCTCGATGGGCATCTCTGTCGGCACGGACAAAAGTGCCGTCGAATCCGCAAGCCTTGTGTTCGCCCAGATAAATCGAGAAATGCCACGGACTCTGGGGGACAGTTTTCTCCACACCTCCCGGATACACTACAGCTTCGAATATGACGAACCGCTGCTCGAGGTGGTTTTTCGGGAGCGAAACGCACTCGCCGAGCGCATCGCCCGCTATATCTCCCCGCTCATCGAAGACGGCTCGACGCTCCAGACGGGCATCGGAAGAATGCCCAATTGGGTCCTCATCTACCTCGAAGGCAAAAAGGACCTCGGAATCCATACGGAGGTGCTTACCGACGCCCACCTGCATCTCATCAAATCCGGGGCGGTCACCGGGCTTAAAAAAACCACCAACCAGGGAAAAATCGTCGCCACCCACTGCATGGGCAGCAGAGAGCTCTACGATTTCGTCAACAACAATCCCGAGGTGGAAATCTACCCGACCGAATACGTCCATGACCGCAAGCTCATCCGGCAGCATTATCGCATGGTCGCCATAAACTCGGCCCTGGAAATAGATCTGAGCGGCCAGATCTGCGCTGATTCCATGGGCCATAAGGTCTACAGCGGAATCGGCGGCTATGTCAATTTCATGCAGGCCGCGTCTGCCTCAAAGGACGGCAAAACCATCATCGTGATGCCCTCAACGACTCCCGACGGGTTGAAATCGCGCATCGTGAGCCATCTTTCCAATGGGGCGGGAGTGATCAGCCCGCGCAGTTCGGTGAGTTATGTGGCCACCGAATTCGGTGTGGCCTACCTGCACGGCAAAACCATTCGCGAACGCGCCATGGCCCTCATCAACATCGCCCATCCACGCTTTCGGGAACAGTTGATGACCGAGGCCAAAAGCATTCACTATGTCTATGAAGATCAGATAACGCCGCCTATCTACGAGCCTCTCTACCCGGGCCAGTGGGAGACCTGGCAGGTTTTTCCGCCCAACGTCAATCTTTTTATCCGCCCCGTAAAACCCACCGACGAGCGCATGCTGCAGGAATTTTTCTACTCTCTTCCTTTCGAAGACATTTATTTTCGGTTCCTTTCGGCCATGAAGGCCTTCCCGCACCGCAACATCCAGTCGATGGTAAATATCGATTACGAGCACATGATGTCGGTTATCGCCGTGACCGGGGGCATCGGGGCTGAGAAGATCGCGGGGATCGCGCGCTATATCCTCGATCTCAAGACAAACATGGCGGAGATCGATGTCGCGGTCGCCTCCGAATGGCAGCATAAGGGCATAGGCACCTTCCTGGTCCACTATGTGGCGGAAATAGCCAAATCCAAGGGCGTCAGCGGACTCGTGGCCTACGTGCTGGCAGCCAACCGGGCAATGCTGGCCGTCTTCCACTGTCTTGGCTACGCCGTTCATTCCAAACTCGAAGAAGGCATCTACGAGGTATCGCTCCGGTTCGATGAACCGGCCCTCGCATGCCGGACGGAAGAATACAAATGAGCCGAACGCCCCTCCTGCCCATAGACACGGGCACGCTCGCCTTCGATATCGACGGGGTAGTCGCCGACACCATGTCGGTTTTTGTAAAGATTGCCCATCAAAAATACGGGCTCACAAAGCTCTCCAAGCAGGACATGCTCTGCTACAACCTCTACGATTGTCTCGGCCTGGAAAAAGAGATCATCGACGACCTGGTGCGACTCACCCTGGACGAAGAACACACCCGGGAAATCCAGCCGATTCCCGGCGCCCCCGAGGTGCTGACCGAACTCGCCTGCTCAGTGCCCCTGCGGTTCGTTACGGCCCGCACCACTGCGGCCCCGATCGCCGAGTGGCTCTTTTCCATCCTGCCCGATGTCCCACGAAGCAAAATTACCGTGATTGCCTCCGGCTCTCCCGATTCCAAACTCGGAATACTCAATGAACTGGGGATTCGCTACTTTGTCGAAGACCGCCTCGAAACCTGCCGTTATTTGAAAGAGGCAGGAATTGAGCCTCTTCTTTTCGAACAACCCTGGAACCGCGACGAACCCGCACCCGGCTGCATCCGCATAAGCGACTGGATGCAACTGAAAGCATGCCTGTCCAACGGGACAGGATTGACAGGATGAAGAGCAAATCCTTGCCGAAAAACTAATCCCTTCGAAAAATCCCAATCCTGTTAATCCTGTAATCCTGTCCAAGGTTTTTGTCCCTTCCGGGGCAAAGGCGAAAGACTCGGACAGGATTACAGGATTTACAGGATGAAAACCAAATCCATCCCGAAATCTCTCCCTTTCGAGAAATCCCAATCCTGTTAATCCTGTAATCCTGTCCAAGGTTTTTGTCCCTTCCGGCGGCAAAAGCGAAAGACTCGGACAGGATTACAGGATTTACGGGATGAAAACCAAATCCATCCCA
>JAKAJS010000159.1 GCA_021813685.1 Deltaproteobacteria bacterium
CATGCCCCCTACGCACGAATCCATCGATGCCCGAGAGCATTACGTCTACCAGGACGGCCGCCAGGTGTTCAAGGCCTCGGTGAGCGGGATGTCCGACGTTTCGGCGAAAATCCTCGAAAGAAACGGCCTTACCGGTAAGGATTTAACCCTCTTCGTCCCGCACCAGGCGAACCTTCGGATCATAGAGGCGGCCGCAAAGCGCATGAATCTCGACCCGGAAAAGGTTGTCGTGGTGATCGATAAATACGGGAACACGGTTTCGGCCTGCATCCCCCTCGCCCTCTACGAGGCCGTGATCGAAAGAGGTCAGGAACTGAAGAAGGGCGACTACCTCCTGATGTCCGCCTTCGGGGCCGGCTTTACCTGGGGAAGCGCCCTGCTCCGATGGTGGGCGTAGGTTGGGGTGAGCCCCGCAACCCCAACATGAATTTTGAATCAAACGCTTCGATGTCGGGGTGAGCCTTCCGGCGAACCCCGACATCAAAAGACAGTCCATCCCCTCTGCCTCTTCCCCCCTTGCATCTCCTCGGGACGATCTTTAGCTTTTCTTCTTCACCTTATTCATTTGCACGCGTGCGCTCGG
The DNA here is from genome assembly GCA_021813685.1 of Deltaproteobacteria bacterium. GTDB lineage: Bacteria > Desulfobacterota > Syntrophobacteria > Syntrophobacterales > Syntrophobacteraceae > SbD1. Next base: position 584 of record JAKAJS010000159.1, read on the forward strand.
GACAGAGGCACAATTCGGGAGAAGCGATCCACCAACCCGCAAAACCGTCGAAGAGGAGAAAACAATGAAGGTTCTCATCGTCTACTACAGCACCTATGGAAATGTGTTCGGCATGGCGAAGCTTGTAAGCGAAGGGGTAGGGGAAGTCGCCGGCGCCGAACCGGTCCTTCGGCGCGTGCCCGAACTCATGCCCGAGTCCCTTGTGGAATCCAACGCGGATATGAAGGCAGGAAGGGATGCGCAAAAAGACGTACCCCTGGTGACGCTGGACGATTTCAAAGAGGCGGGGGCCATCGCCTTCGGCACGCCTACCAGGTTTGGAAATGTCTCTTCCCAGCTCAAAAACCAGATCGATCAACTCTCGGGCCTCTGGCTGCAGGGCAGTTTCGAAGGAAAACCCGCCGGTGTCTTCATTTCGACCGCAAGTCTTCACGGAGGGCAGGAGACCACAGCCCTCACCCTCATGGCCCCGCTCCTCCATCTGGGGTTCGTTCTGGTCGGCCTTCCCTACTCGAATAAAGAACTTTTTACGACTACCGGAGGCGGCTCTCCTTACGGCCCGGGCCACATTGCGGGGCCGGACGGAAAGCGCGGGATCGATCCCGACGAGGCGGCCCTCTGCCGTGCCTTCGGCCGCAGACTCGCACAGACAGGCCTTAAGCTCCAGTCCCGTTAGCGGCGGGCGGCCGACGCCGCGGCCGGGGTGCCAAGCGGGGAGCGCCGCTGCCTTCGGCGGCGGCGGGGACATGACGAATGCAAAGTGGCAGTGAGGACGGGCGAGGCAAACTGGCAGGCGGTCCCACCGCCCGGACCGGACCGAATTCCCCCCCCTTTGCAAAAGGGGGGTAAGGGGGGATTTCAAAGAAGTAAGCGGCCGATCTATTTTCAAAATCCCCCTAAATCCCCCTTTTTCAAAGGGGGACTTGGGGCCGAATCATCCGACGCGCTCCAGCTTTTGCGGAGGGAAATTAGCTATAAAATAGCTTGACTGTAGCTGCGCAACGTGTGAAACTTCCGGCCCGGAAGTGAGAACCGAACCCTGGGCGGAGGTCACACGATGAACATCGCAAAAAATTTGGAGCGGGCAAGTCTTTATTTTCCGGAAAAATCAGCGCTGATATTCGAGGGGCGGACCTTTTCGTACAGAGAACTAAACGGGTTGGTGAACCGTCTGGCCAATGCGTTGAAAGCCCTCGGGGTGGGAAAGGGAGACAGGGTGGGGCTGTTTTTGCCCAATATCCCTGCTTTCCCGATTGCCTACTTTGCCGCCCTGAAGCTAGGGGGCATCGCGGTTTCCATCAACGTGATGTCGAAGAAAAGAGAAGTAAAGTACATAGCCGGCGACTCGGGCTGCAAGGTTTTATTCACGACGGGCGAGTTGCGTCACGAAGTGCCTGCGGAGGAACTGCCTGCGCTGGAGAAGGTGATAATTGCCGAAGGCGAAGCGGGAAACGATCCGGATATGGAGGGGCTGATCGCCCGGGGAGACGGCGCGTTTTGCTCCCTCGATATGGATCCCGGCGACCCGGCGGTGATTTTGTACACCTCCGGGACCACCGGTTTTCCCAAGGGGGCGACACTTACCCATGGGAACGTGGTATCCAATGCGGCATCGGCGGGCAATCACTCCGGAGTGTGTCCGGAGGATCGGATGCAGCTCTTTTTGCCTCTTTTTCACTGTTTCGGCCAGAATTTCATCATGAATTCGGCTTTCACCAAGTGCGCAACCCTTGTTTTGCACCGCCGTTTCGAACTCGAACCGGTGCTCGAAGCGGTTGCCGCAAACCGTGTGACCATGCTCTTCGCGGTTCCCACCGTGTTTATTCACCTTCTGAATACGGACACCTCCCGGTACGATCTCTCCAGCCTGCGATATTGTTTTACGGCTGCCGCCACCATGCCGCGGGAAACAGCCCTGCAGTGGAGGGAAAAGTTCGGCATGCCCGCCCACGAGGGCTACGGGCTGACCGAATGCTCTCCGCATACGCTCTACAATCATCAATTCCGGTTGAAACACGGCAGTGTGGGAACACCGATCGAAAACGTGGATGTACGGGTTGTCGACGAGGAGGGAAACGAGTTGCCCCCCGGAGAGCAGGGAGAAATCGTCGTACGAGGGCCAAACGTCATGAAGGGCTACTGGGGAAAGCCCGAGGAAACGGCGCGGGCGATTCGAAACGGGTGGCTCCATACGGGCGATATAGGCAAAACGGACGAGGAAGGCTATTTCTACATCACCGACCGGTTGAAGGACATGATAAACGCGGCCGGATTCAACGTCTACCCCAACGAGGTGGAGCAGGTGATCTACCAGCATCCTGCGGTGCGGGAGGCGGCGGTGTACGGCGTAGCCGACCCGGTGCGGGGGGAGACCGTCTATGCGAGCATTGTGCTCAAAGATGGAATGCAAGCCAGTGAAGAGAGCCTCATGGAGTTTTGCCGGGCCAATATGGCCGCCTACAAGGCGCCCAGGAAGATAATTCTCACGGGAGAGCTGCCCAAGAGTCCTACAGGCAAGATATTGAAACGGATATTGCGAGGCGAGAAATAAGATCGGTCTGATTATCGAGATAACGGAGGAAACATGAAGGAGATCACCACAATTGGAGTGGTAGGCGCGGGCAACATGGGTTCGGGAATCGCGCAAAAGTTGGCCCAGGAAGGCCTGAATGTCGTACTTGTCGATATGAAGGAAGAGTTTGTCCAGCGCGGGATCGGCACGATCACAAAAATTCTCGGACAGGGCGTCGAGCGGAAGATATTTACCAGCGAGCAGGTAAACGAGACCCTTGGCCGGATTAACGGTACGGCCGATATGAAGGCCCTTTCCGCCGTAGACCTGGTTATCGAGGCGGTGTTCGAAGATGAACAGGTAAAGAAGGACCTTTTTAAAAAGCTCGATGCCATTTGCTCCCCCGATACGATACTGGCGACGAACACGTCGAGTTTCTACGTATCCGAAATGGCCAAAGCGACCAACAGGCCGGACCGCTTCGTCGGGATGCACTACTTTTTCCACCCGGCCAAAAACCGGCTCCTGGAAATCATTCCTCACGACGGGACAAGCGAGGAGACGGTAAAAATCGCACTCGAAGTCGGGCGGCTCCATGCGAAGACCACGATACTGGTAAAGGATGGTTCCGGGTTCTGCGTCAACCGGTTTTTTTCCCCGCTTCTCACCGAATCGGTGCACATACTGAGCGAGGCAATAGCCAACATCGCCACGATCGAGGAGGCCGCAAAGCGCGCCTATAACATCGGCATGGGGGCCTTCGAACTGATGAACGTCACGGGCATACCCATCGAGGTGCACGCCTCGACGACCTTCGGCCGCGAACTGGGCTCGTTCTACGATACGCCCAAATTGCTTCACGAGCAGATGCAGTCGGGCAAGAACTGGGACCTTTCCGGCGAGGTCGACGAAACGAAGATGGAAGAGATCCAGGACAGGCTCTACGGGGCCTGCCTGGGGGCTGCCGCAGCCCTTGTGAGCGAAGGGGTCGCAAGTATCGAGGACACCGACCGGGGGGCCAAGGTGGGGCTCCGGTGGCAGCAGGGTCCCTTCGAGATCATGAACCGGCTGGGAATCGATAAAAGCTTCCGTCTGGTCGAGGCCATGACCCGGCGCTACAGCGATTTCCGGATGCCCGAGATCCTGGTGAAGCAAAAGGCGCTCGGAAAACCCTTCGAGTTTCAACTGGTCGATCTGGCGGTCGCGGAGGGCATAGCGACGATTACGATCAATCGGCCCGAGGCCATGAATGCGCTGAATGAAACCGTGGTCTCCCAGCTTTCTCAAAAGTTCGACGCTGCCGTGGCCGACCCGGCCGTCAAAGCGATTGTCTTCAGGGGTGCGGGAAAGGCGTTTGTAGCGGGGGCCGATATACGCTATTTTATCGATAACATCAAGAAGGGCCGCAATGACGACACCTATGCCTTTACGAAAAAAGGCCACGAGTTTCTGCTTCGTGTCGAAGAGTCGCCCAAAATCACCGTGGCGGTCCTGGACGGGCTTTCGATGGGCGGGGGGAGCGAACTGGCGCTTGCCTGCCAGGCCATAGTGGCAACCCCGGCCGGATCGATGTCGTTTCCCGAAACGGCCATAGGGATTTTCCCCGGCCTTGGCGGAATGATCCGCTCCGCTCGCCAGATCGGTACGGGCCTTGCCAAATACTATGTGTTTACGGGCAAGACCATCTCCGCGCGGGATGGTGTGGATCTCGGGATGATCGCAAGACTTGTCCCGCCCCGGGAGCTGGAGCAGGCGATCGCCGAGGTGTGTTCGGGGAAAAAGCCCGAAAAATATCGTCCGCGTGAGATCCCCGCACGGTTTTCCGATCTCTCCAAGACCTGTTCGGCGGAAAACGTGAAGGCCCTTTTGGCGGGAAAGAAACCGGAGTCCGTTCCGGAGAGCCTCGCCGAGGCGACTCTCAAGGCGGTTTCCCGCAAGGCCCCCCTGGCCCTTAAGACGGTTGACGAACTGATCGATGCCCAGGAGAAGGTTTCGATTCGCGAGGCCATAGACCTCGAACTTGGCCAACTGAAGTATATTTTCTCCACCGAGGACGCTCTTGCCGGTCTTTCGTCGGTTGGCGGCAAACCGCCCCGCTACCTTGGCAAATAAGAGCTTGAAAGAAACCTGAATACAACCGGAGGAACTTAAAAAATGTTTGAAAAAGCATTCATTCCCTACAAAGGCTACTATAGCTCCCCCTTTTGCAGGTGGCAGGGGGCCTTTGCAAATGAGAATTCCATTGTGCTGGGCGCCGAGACCGCCAAAAGATGGTTTGCCACAAAAGATTTCGATATGTCTCTATTCGACTATACCTTTTTTGGGATCACCGTGGGCCAGAATCACTGGTTCTACGGCGGCACGTGGGCCAATGCCATGATGGGCCTGCAAATCCCCGCCGTAAATATCATGCAGGCGTGTACGACCGGAACGACCTGTGTCTACAATGCCGCCCTGGCCGTAGAGCAGGGCTATATGAAAAGCCCGATATGCCTTACGACCGACCGGCTCTCCAACGGCCCCCACACCATCTGGCCCAATCCCAACGGTCCCGGCGGGGAAGTGATTTCCGAAAACTGGGCCATGGACAATTTTAACGCCGATCCCAACACAGGCCAGCCGATGATCCAGACGGCGGAAAATGTGTCCAAAAAGGCGGGGCTCACCCGCGAGCAGGCTGATGAAGTCGCTCTTCGGCGCTACGAGCAGTACATGGATTCCATGAAAGACGATCGCGCCTTTCAGAAACGCTACATGTTCCCGGTGGAAGTGAAGCTTTCGCGCAAAAAGACGATTCTGGTGGACGCCGATGAGGGCATCACCCCTTCGACCAAAGAAGGCCTTGCTTCGTTGCGGCCGGTTCGCGAGGGCGGCAT
>JAKAJS010000006.1 GCA_021813685.1 Deltaproteobacteria bacterium
GCTCAGATGGTAGAGGAGTTGCAAAGGAGCGAGGAGCGGTTCCGCGTGCTGGGGCAGGCCAGTTCGGACGCCATTTATCAGATAAGCCCGGACTGGAAAGAGCTCCGGCGCCTCTTTGGACAGGACTCTATTCTCGATGCCGAGAGCGCGGACAGCTACTGGCTGAAGAGCTGCGTACACCCCGACGATCAGCCGGCGATGTTTGCAAAAATCAAGGAAGCCATCCTCAAAAAGAGCGTTTTTGAGCATGAGTACCGATTCCGGCGTGCAGACGGCAGTTTCGGGTGGAGGTTTGCACGGGCGATTCCGCTCCTGGATGCGGGCGGAAAAATTGTCGAGTGGTTCGGCGCTGCGAGCGACATCACGCTGCGCAAACAGGCGGAGGAGGCTCTGCGGGAAAGCGAGGAGCGCTTTCGGGTCGCTCAGGAGCTTTCGCCCGACGGGTTCACCATTTTGAGACCTGTCCGGGACGATACGGGGAGTGTGACCGATTTTACCTGGATCTATGAGAACCCGGCGATAGCGCGCATGCGGGGCGCCGATCCGAAGCGGGTGGTGGGCCGAAGACTCCTGGAGGTTTTTCCCGCCCATCGCGACTCTCTTTTTTTCGAAGCATACCTGCATGTGGCCGCGACCGGTGAAACCCGCATTCTGGAAGGCCTCTATCAGGGCGACCGACTCCCGAGGCCGACCTGGTTTCGGGTTGCCGTGGTCCGGATGGGGGGCGATATAGCAATCCTGGCCCAGGATATCACCGAACACAAACAGATGGAGGACGAACTCGAAAAGCGCGTTCGGGAGCGAACCGCCTCCCTGGAGGATGCCAACCGGAAGCTGCGGCTGGTGCCTTCCCAACTGATCGAAGTCCAGGAAAACGAAAGCAAAAGGCTCGCCTCGGATCTGCACGACAGTATCGGGCAAACCCTGGCCGCTCTCAAGTTTCGGATCGAACATATTGGAGCCGTTGTGCGAGCGGGGAAGGCCGAGGAGGGAATGCGGCTGCTCGACGCATTCATTCCCGTTTTACAGCGTTCCATCGATGAGACTCGAATGATTTACATGGGGCTAAAACCGACGGTTCTATCCGACCGTGGGCTTTTAGCCGCCCTGGAATGGTATCGCCGGCAGCTCCTGTCGGTCTATACGAAAGTACACATAGAACTCGAGACGGCGATCCGGGAGGAAGAGATCCCCGAAGCTTTGAAGACTGCCATGTTCCGCATCGCCCAGGAGGCGCTGAACAATTCCTGTAAGCACAGCGGGGCCGAATGGATAGACGTCCGGGTCTCTCTGGATAACGGGAACATCGAGCTCGAAATAAGCGATGACGGAAAGGGGATGGAACTGGACCATGTTCTCAAATCTACCACCGCCAGAAGCCTGGGGCTGATCGGCATGAAAGAGAGGGCCGAGATTTCCGGTGGCAGACTTCACATGGAATCCGTTGTGGCAAAGGGCACCCGTGTGAGGGCGACCTGGCCGGCCGGCGAAGAAGCTCTCCAGAGGAGAATCTCCGAGAGTTGAGTGCTACCGGCGAATTTCGATCCTTGGGCAAAGCCCCCTGAAGAGGCCTCCAGGGTAGGGCTGGATAATGTTAAACGAAATATGCCGCGCCTTCTGCGCATGCCCGTGTCGTGCGGTTCCGTCAAAATAGGCCCCGTTTGCCTCGAGAATGTGGTCGATACGCTGCGTGAAGGCTTCCACCATTTTGAGCCCGCTTCCTTCAAAGCTCATACGGCCCAGTTCCAGGCGGCCGTTTGTCCCGGCGAGCTCTTCGAGCGGCAGGCTGTGGCCTTCGAGCTCTCGACGGTTCCTGACATAGCCCCACACAAGCCTGCCTTCGGGGATATCCAGAGGCTCTTCCAGATCGATTATCGTGTGGGGCATGACAATGCTTCCGGCTCCGATTCGCAGTTCGCGATCCCGAGTTCCCCGAAGAAAGGAGTTGAAACCGACAAAGACTTTTTCGCCAAGTCTCGTGTGAATCACCTTTCCCCCATGGGCAGTGATGTTCAGGCCATCCAGACGGGAATGGACGATATAGCAATTTTCCTGCGCATTGGATCCTTTCCCGACCCGGGAGTTTTCCAGGTAGGCTCTTTGCGAAACGAGCACGTTTTCCCCTATCTCGGTGTTGCCCTTGACGACGGCATACCGGCTAAGAGATGCCCCTCGGGGAACCGGAATCGGGAGAGAAGACTGGACCACCTTGAATATGGTTTCGAAGCTGGCCTTGTGCTCAGCCACAAAATCCATGAAGATTCCCCGGGGAGGGGAGCCTGGTTCAAGGCAGATGTACTTTTCGAGCACCTCTTCGGGGAACCGGTACAGGAAGTTGAAACAATCCCGGATCTGAACCTGGATTTGCCCCGGTTCGATGAAGCGGTGAGCAAGCTCCCCTGCCTGAACGTAGGCGTGAGCGCCTATCACGCAGTCGTGCAGCCTGGTGAGGTCGACTGTGGCAAACGGGCCGAGGAAGCAGCCCTCTATGGGAGACCCGTGAATATTGGCATAATGCATGGAGGCGGAATTCCGAATGAAGAACTCTTCCGGGCTCTCAGGATCATGCGAATAATGGTGAACCAGGGTCTTGATGAGGTAGCTGTCCTTTATGTGGATCACCTCGTCATTGTGCAGGGGAATTTTAAGACTTTCGCATTCCAGGAAATCCCCTTCGCTCTTTAACTCATCGCCTCGAACGTCGGTTTTGTACAAAACGGAATGATCGACGATGCACTTGCCCAGAAAATAGCTCCCGGCGATGCTCGAATGAGTGAATAGAAAATGGATCGGGTGGTGTTCGGTAAGCCCGTAGAATCCGTAAAAACGGGCGAACTGATCCGGAGCTATGAGGTGGCGGAGATAGGGACCGACATCAAACGAGGGTTTTCTCAAATTGACGTTTATGCGGTCTATGATACGCTCGATGAGCTTCTCCAGGTGGTGCATAAAGCGAACCCTCCATCGAAGCGACATGTTGAAAATTTCAACCTGGCAGGATATTACGCCCACCGGGGGGATAATTTCAACAGGATTTCCGCTTGCAAAAATGAATTCCGTTTACTATAAATTCTTGATAGTTGGTTGAACGTGTCGACTTTTGCTAAAGAATTTGGTCAGGTACAAATAAGGAGAATGAATGAAGATCATGGTAGGCTATGACGGGTCTGCCGCCGCCGATGCGGCCGTGGATTTGGCGCAGCGGCACGCTCTTGCTTTCAATGCCACGCTCTTTGTGGTGACCTCGCTTGTGGGGGGCCATGAAACCGAGACGGATGAAATCGAGAAGGCCTCGGAGAAACTAAAATCCATTAAGGAATCCGTGGAAAAAGCTGGAGTCCCTGTGGAGACCCATCTTCTCATCCGAGGTCTGAGCCCCGGCGAGGATCTTGTCAAGTTCGCCGCCGAGCAGAAAATCAACGAAGTCGTGGTGGGAGTGAAAAAGACTTCGACGGTAGGCAAGGTGCTTTTCGGTTCCAACGCCCGCTACGTCATTTTGCACGCTCCCTGCCCGGTGCTCACGGTAAAACATATGGTCGACAGCTCATTATAGGCGCAAGACCCCTTTGTCTGAGACGAAAACGCCCCCTGCCGGGGCGTTTTCCGGATGGAGGGGTATTCTTTTCGGCCGGGGCGCACCCCTTCCGTCCATTTCGCACTCTCCGATCGGCTCGCTCCGCGCGGGTCTTCCCCCCTTTATGATCGCTGCTTGACAACTGCTCCAAACTGTATTTTAAAGTGGAGTCGCCATGCGGGTTTTCCGCTGCCCCCGGAACGATCTTCACTGCTGCGATTCCTCCTGACGAATTCACGTGCTATTCTCACGCATTGAAAACCCCGGCGGGTGAGCCGCCTGGTGGCGAGGCTGACACATTCCGCGAAAAGAGACGAAGGGTCATGAACATAATCGTCCTGGTAAAGCAAGTACCCGACACAACGGAAGTCAAACTGGACCCCAAGACCGGGAGTCTTTTGCGCGAAGGGGTCAAAAGCGTGATGAATCCCGATGACCGGCATGCCTTCGAGGCGGCTATCCGGCTGAAAGAGTCGCATGGGGGAAAGGTGATCGCCCTTTCCATGGGCCCCACCCAGGCCGTCGACGTCATCTCGGAGGCGTTGGGCATGGGCGCCGACCAGGGAATTCTTCTGAGCGACCGGGCGTTTGCCGGCGCCGACAGCTATGCCACTTCCTATACCCTGGGGAAGGCGATCGCCAAAATCGGCGAATTCGATCTCATTATCTGCGGCCGGCAGGCGATCGATGGGGACACCGCCCAGATCGGCCCACAGGTCGCGGAATATCTCAAGATTCCCCAGGTGACCTGTGTTTTCGCGATCGATGAGGTCGAAGCGGGAGCCGTAGTCGTCAGAAAACGTGTGGAAGATGGTTTTGAACGGGTTCAGGCGTCTTTACCCGCACTTGTGACGGTGCTCGGGGAGATGAGTCCTCGGTATCCCCGGGTGAGCGGATTGATCGAGGCCTGTTCCGAGCGGGCGCCCATTGAGGTCTGGAACGGTGCCGATATCGGGATAAAGACCCGGGAGGTGGGCTGGGAGGGCTCTCTTACCCACGTCATGAAGACCTTCGCTCCCAAGGCCAAACGGCAGGGGGAGATGCTCGAAGGAGATACCCGGACGGCAGCCCGCGCGTTGATCGGAAAACTCGCCGAAAACCTGTTGATCCCGCACAAGGAGGTCTCCGATGAGTGTTTGGGTTGAGACGGATCTGTGCAACGGCTGCAAACGCTGCCTCAAGGCATGCCCCTACGGGGCGCTGGAGTTTCGGGACGAAAAGGCCTCGGTGCTGGACCGCTGCACGTTTTGCGGAGCCTGTCTCAGCGTGTGCAAACAGGGGGCGCTGCACTCCGATATAGAGCCGCGGGAGGTGCCCGACTTCAGCGACAGGAAAGGGGTTTGGGTCTTTGCCGAACAGCGGGGAGGGAAACTCTCCCCCGTAACCCTGGAGCTTTTGGGCAAGGCGCGCCGGCTCGCGGGCGAACTCGGCCAGGAGGTGTGCGCGGTGCTCCCGGGAGACAGAGTGTCCCATCTTTGCGATGAGCTTATCCGCTATGGAGCGCAGACGGTTTTTCTGGCCGAGCACGAATGTCTCAGGGACTACCGTACCATTGCCTACACCGATGTTCTGGAAAAGCTCATCGTCGAGTACCGCCCCAATATACTTCTCCTGGGGGCTACGCACACAGGCCGGGATCTCGCGCCCAGAATCTCCCGCCGCATAGGGGTGGGCCTGACCGCCGACTGCACCGAACTGAGCATAGATCCCGAGGAGAAAATCCTTCTGCAGACAAGACCCGCCTTTGGCGGAAACGTGATGGCGACCATCGCCGGCCGCTATGCGCGCCCCCAGATGGCCACCGTGCGCCCCGGGGTCATGGAGGCTTGCGAACTCGTTGGAAACAGGGGGCAGGTGATCGAGACGCCGGTTTCCATCCGGGAAGAGACAATCGGCACGAGGGTGCTGGAAAGAGTGGTTGAAAAAAAAGATGCGGTAAAGCTTGGCGAGGCGAAAGCGATTGTCGCCGGCGGCCGGGGTGTGGGGGATGTCGAAGGATTCAGCCTGCTCAAAGAACTTGCGGTACTCGTAAACGGGGCGGTGGCCGGCACCCGGGTGGCCGTCGAGGAAGGCTGGATTACCCCCGACCTGCAGGTCGGACAAACGGGGCAGTCGGTGCGGCCCGAGCTCTACATCGCCTGCGGCATTTCCGGAGCCATTCAGCACCGGGCCGGAATGGCCGACTCCCGCTACATCGTAGCGATCAACAAGGACCCCCGTGCACCGATCTTCCAGGTCGCGGACTGGGGCATCGTCGGCGACCTGCGCGAGGTGGTGCCGGAGATCATTGCCCAGTTGAAGGCGGGTGGATCTCGCTAGGAGAACTTAAAAGACGCGGGGGCTATCGCCCTAAGTTGGCGCTTTCGGCGCCGGCCG
>JAKAJS010000133.1 GCA_021813685.1 Deltaproteobacteria bacterium
AATCTGGTGGAAGTTTATCCGGGGATGAACGAAAACCGGGGGTAGGGGGGGGGGGGCGGGGGGGCGTGGGAGTTTGGCGGAAGCATCGTCTGGCCGGATGGAGACAGCTACGCAGGCCCCTGGTCCGATCCGATTATCGCAAGCCCCGAGGAAGTGGACGCACTTCCTTCTCCGGATCCCGAAACCGCGGGCATGGTCCCACTACAGGACGCGTTCAATCGAATCTGCCGCGAACACGGATTTACGGCCTCGCTGCCCGGCGGCACCCCGACGACTATTTCCTCCTCGATCGTCGGCCGGGAGAACTTTTTGCGATGGATGGGGAAATACCCCGAGGTGGTGCACAAGCTGCAGAGAAAATCCACCGATTTCATCCTCCGGTGCGCCGAGCGCACGATCGCCAAGTATGGGGCAGAAAATTGCGGCGTGTATGCCGGGGTGCCCATGGAATCGAACCAGCTCATCTCCGCCTCCATGTTTGAAACCTTCGCCAAGCCCTACATCCGGGAAATATTCGACTGCTACACCTCCGCGGGGGTGAAAAGCATAACGGTTCACCTGTGCGGAGATCACAGGGCCAATCTTCCGCACTGGAAAGATATCCCGCTCCCGGGCAGGACCATCTTTTCGATTGGAGATGAGATGGACCTGGAGCGGACCGGGGAGGAGATAGGAAAAGACAACATTCTGGCCGGAAACGTCAATTGCAGTCTCCTCTGTGCGGGGAGTCCGGAGGAGGTTTTCGCTGAAGTGCGGCGGTGTCTCGAAGCAGGTAGGAAGCATCCGGGAGGGTTTGTCCTCATGCCCGCTTGCGAGCTCCCGCCCGACACCCCGCTTGAAAACATGGAGGCCCTTGGGGCCGCCCTGTTCGAATACGGCTATTACCCATCCAGTCTCGATGAGAACAATGCTGAAACGAGAAACTGGACGAAGCATGGAGCAGCCGCCGCCGGCCGTGCCCTACCTCGCAATCGACCGCATTCGGAAACAGTTTTATTTCCCTGTTCATGAAAAAAAAGAGGCGAATCGGCGCCAGATGAGCCGCAAAGCGGCGTAGGGGTGCCCCGGAGAAAGAGGGAATCGCCCCCTATTCCTTCCTCCTGCGCCGTACCCTAGCCACTACATAATAAATAAGAAGCAGAACGGCGAGTGCGCCGCATCCGATCAAAAACCAGCGGTGTATCGAGGCCGAGGAGCCGGTCCATTCTTTTCCAAAATAGAAGCCGGCCAGGATGAAGGTAGTGGACCAGACCGCTGCTCCCGTGTAGGCGAAAAGAGCGAAAATAGGGTATTTCATGCGGGCGGCCCCTGCTCCGAGGGCGGTCAGGTGCCGTACGCCGGGGACAAAATAGCCGATGGAAAGCCCCCATTTTCCGGTGCGCTCCATCCATCGGTGGGCATGTTCGAGTTTTTCGGGGGTAATGCCGACCTTGTGCCCATAGGTGTGGACCAGGTAATAGCCACCGCTGCGGCCGATGAGATAGGAAAAGGTGATGCCGAAGATACTGCCTCCGAAGGCGGCGGCCAGGGCAGGGGCCATCTCCAGTTTGTGTTTGAACACCAGAAAACCGGTGAGGGCAAGCAGTGTTTCGTCCGGGACCGGAATTCCGACTATTCCGAGCATGAGCAGGAAAGAAATCCCGAAATATCCGTAGTGTGAAACCCAGTGCAGAAAAAATCTTTCCAAACCGTCCCTCTCCCCCTTCAGTATAAATACAAAATGTCGTGTCGGATCCCGCGCGGAACGCGCGAGACTATATACTATTTCGATAAACTTGTGGTACATCTACTGGCCTGTTTTGCGAGGAGAGACAACAACGTGCCGCTAGCCGCCACCTTTTTTGCGTTGGTCACCATAGCAATGTGGAGTTTTCTCGCCTACCTCGCCGCCGGTCTGGGCACGGTGCCGCCGTTTTTGCTGGCGGGGGTCGCCATGACGATCGGCGGGCTCATCGGGGCGGTCAAGCTCCGCGCCTGGCGGGTGCCGCTCAAGACGCTGCTGGTGGGTGTTGGGGGGATCTTCGGATACAGTCTTCTCTATTTTTCAGCCCTGCAAAAGGCTCCGCCCGTCGAGACCAGCCTCGTCAACTATCTGTGGCCGTTGCTGATCGTTTTGCTCTCGCCGGTCTTTCTCCGGGAATTCAGATTTCAATCGCACCATCTGATCGGTTCTTTTCTCGGTCTCATAGGGGCGGGTTTGGTCGTGACCGGAGGCCATGTGCACCTGGACGTGGCGAACCTTCCCGGATACCTGCTGGCGGCCGCAGGGGCGTTGGTGTGGGCATGCTATTCGCTTTCCCTCAAAAAAGTGCCGCCTTTTCCCAATGCCGCGGTCGGCGCCTTTTGCCTCATCTCCGGAATTCTCTCCCTGGCCATCCATTTTTTGTTCGAACCCGCCTGTACGCCCAGCGGCAAAGACTGGATCTTTCTGATTCTCCTGGGGATCGGGCCGGCCGGGGGATCCTATTTCACCTGGGCTGCCGCAATGAGGTTGGGAGACCCGCGCATTATCGGCTCTCTCTCCTATTTGACCCCTCTTACCTCGACCCTGGTGCTGGTCGCTCTCGGGGGATATCCCTTCGGTGCGGTTACCGGTTTCGCAATGGTTCTGATCGTTTCGGGTGCCGTTATAGGCTCCCTCGACCTCCTGCGTCCCCGAGCGGTGCGCGAAGCTCGCATGGATGGAATGAATTCGGTCTGAGGGGGAGCCGCGTCATTTTCTTTCCGCAGCACCCCGGGTCGGATCGGTGACCCTGCCCAGAAAAAGAATCAAGCCGTTCCGGTTATCCCTTATGAGGAAGATAAAGGGGTGATCGGCCCGGAAGACCGGAATCGGAAGCGGGCGCCGGACTGCCGTCATCATCCGGGTGGCGGTTGCGGCGGCGGCCTCCGTTCCTTTTTCATCGACCTTTAAAAAGCATTTGTGCTTTATTTGTCCGATCCAGAGCCCCTCTCCAATTCCCGAAAAATCGGCGCCCGGCTCGAAGGGCTTCCTCATGCCCATGTTCTGAAACGGGGATTTCAGCTCGTAGCTCGTCTCCACCCTGAATTTGGGCACGTAGAGGTCGATCTGTCGAAAGGGCTGCGCATCGACACTTTGCAGCCACCCGCCAAGTTTTTGCGGCGTCATGCTTTTTTCAAGATCTGCAAGCCCCTCGGTTTTTTCCGGGAGAAGAATCACCATGGAAAGATCGCCGCCTTGATAGTCCATCGAAACGGCCCGGAAATTTTTTGCCTCCAGAAGCTTATACCGGCCTCTCCGGTACATCAGGGAGGCGGTCGCCTGCTTAATGGAAGAGACGTGGAAAGGTGCATTTCGGGTGTTTTTTTGGGAAAACTGACTCTTCCAGAACCCCTTGAAGTAGATCGCGTTCAAAAGGACACAGGCCGAGCCGGGGGGGAGCCGGTCGAGTATGCCAGGGATCTTTCCCCCGGTCTTGCGCCTCACCCAATCGTTTATCTGTCCCACACCGCCGGAGAAGATCTCCGCGTCATAGTCCTCCTTCAAAACGGTTTCAAAACTCTTCTTTACCGCACCGCCTGTTAGCGAAAGCCCGTTTGCGATGTCAAGGCGCACGCCGTCGCGTTTGGCAAGAGCCGGCAGCTCCCTGTTCACCCGTTTGAATGTTTCGTTCAGCCGGGCCGGGTCGGAGGGGAAGTGAAGGGTCCGATCGATTTCGGTTGCCGTATCCCCCCGGGCGCCGGCGCGGGCCATGGCGAGCGCGTTGGAAACCGAGTAGGGGGAAAAGAAGAGGTTTCCCGGTTTTCGGGCGAGTTCCTCATATAACCGCACCGCGAAGGCATCGTTTGCTTGTGCAAACGACCGGCACGATCCTGACGCCTCGCAGGGGGCGGTCGGCTCTGCCGCCGAGGCGAATGAAACGGCCAAAAGGGTGCAGAGCAAAACGAGCGCAACTATCCGGTTCATGGCTTTGGCCTCCGCTTGTCTTTTAGGCGCCCGGGTTTTTGAGGACCATGTTGAGCACGGCCTGGCGGCCTTCCTCCCGCACCGCGGCAAGTCCCCTCTTGAGAGCCGGCAGTACCTCGGAGGGCTTTTCCACCCGCTCGCCGTAGCCGCCGCAGGAGGAGACGATTTTTTCGTAGTCCGGGGAGGGGGAAAGATCGGTCAGGGGAAAGTTTTTGGTCCTGTTTGCCCAGCCCTCGGGGTAGATGGCCGCGTTTGCCCGGCGCACCGCGTTCCAGCAGCTGTTGTTGAAGATGACCGTAAGGGTCGGAAGCCCCAGGGAGCGGGAGACGAAGTGGAACGGGGCAGGGTTTCCGAACATGTAGCTGCCGTCGCCTACGGCGGCGATAAGTGTTTTTTGAGGCCGGGCGAGTTTTATGCCCAAAGAGGCCCCGAGCCCCCAGCCAAGGCCTCCGGCCGTCGCGACGCCGAAATAATCGCCGGATTTGTCAAGATCGAGCTGGTTCAGCATGAGGTCGTACTCGTTTACGAGAATGGTTTCCTCATCTTTTATCTCGCCTATGCAGTGGGAGACCCAGGCGGGATCGAGAGGGAAACTCTCGCGCGCGCTTTCCATCTCCTCACGCCACCGGGCCTGCTGCGCATTGTGGAGGGCTTCGATGCGCGAAAACCTCTCGGCGATTTTTTCCCCCATCTCCTTGCGACGTCCGGAAAGCGCCTCTTCCAGCAAGCGGACGGCCGTTGCGGGGTCTGCCCGGAGCGCCAGATCGCGTGGAAAACTGCGCATCGGGTATCGGGAGTAGAGCGGATCGACTCCGACCTGAATGACTTTGCAATCCGCGGATGGATTTTGGACGCTCGGGTACCAGGGCACATCGCTTTCCACGACGATCACGAGGTCGGCCTCCCCCAGGAGAGAGCCGGGCGAAAACCCCGCGTGCATGGGGCTCGTCGTGGGAAAGCACAATGCGCGCTGATTGAAGGTGACTACCGGAATCGCAAAGTTTTCGGCAAAGCTCGTGAGAGCTTCGAGAAATCTCGGACTGCCTGCCGTAGAGGAGGTGATTATCAGGGGGCTCCTTGCTTCCGCAACCAGTCGGGCAGCCGTTTCGATATCCTGCGGGTCGGGGTGGAGGAGGCCTCCCCCGTGACGTGCGGGCGGACTCGAAATGGTCAATTCCTCGTGGCGCTCGGCCAGAGTTTCCCGCGGGAGTGTAAGATACACCGGCCCGCGCGGCTCGCTCATCGCGATCTCCAGAGCCCTGTCCACCACTGACTCCAACTGCGAGAAATTGCGCAGCTCATAGTCCCATTTCACATACTCTCGGATCATGCCCGCCTGGTCGAACGACTCCTGCGCCCAGTGGATGCACAGATCCCGGGTGCCCGCCGGTCCCCATTCGGTTATGGGGGTGCGCCCCGCCGTAAAAAGGATCGGTATGCGGTCGCGCGCCGCGTTGATGATTCCGTTTATCGCGTTGGCCGTCCCCACGGTCACATGAACCATCACCGCCTGGGGTTTCCCCGTGGCAAGATAATAGCCGTGCGCCATGGCGACCGCCACGTTTTCGTGGGGAACCGCAACGGGCCGGATGGTCGTCCGGCCTGTTGCGCTAAAGTAGGCGAAGGCGTCGATGAGTGGGGCAAAATCGGTCCCGGCATTGGCGAAAAGATATTCCACGCCCCGCTCGCTCAGCAGTTGCAGGTATGCCTGCGCGGTTGTCTCGATCTTGAAAGTCTTACGTTCCATCGGATAGATTCCTTTCTATGCGGCCCGTGAAGGGCATACCAAACCGGGGCAAAGTTTAAAGATGTAAACCGGACATGTCAGGGGCCGGGCCACAAGTCCCCCAGATTGATTTCCGTCTCCTGAAATGGTTCGGCCCGGAATTTCGTAGATGCCTCAAAGACCCCCAGTAACGACCAACGACCCGATTCGAGTCGATAGACTTCCAGGATCATTTGCCCCGGATCGATCAACCAAAAGTAAGGAACTTCGTGTTCGGCGTACTTGGACATCTTCTTCACACGGTCCAGGCGTGCGGTGCTCGGAGAAAGGATTTCGCAAGCCAGTCGGGAATCACCGGTATGGGATTTTGTTCCCAGACGAACCTTTTTGCTTTCCATCCTGCTACGTCAGGAACAATGGTATCATTGCCGAACGTAATTTCCGGTTCGACAAGGAATACCCACCCTCCCGGACCGCCACGACCGCGATGGTACGGCGGTCCGAGTTCTTCGATCAGCGCCGTTGCAGCATAACCGTGTCTGCTCGTAGGCCTGGGGGTGACGATCAGTTCGCCATCTACTATCTCTGCGACCATGTTGTCCGGGATGTCGTAGAGGTCTTCATATTTGGCACCCTTTCGCGCGTTTCCGTCATGATTTCCTCCTGGCTCGCCCTCATACACATGATCCGGGACCATGCGGGATGGAGCGGGGCCGGGGTTCGGCAGGCCGCTTCCTCTGCGCAATGCGGCTGAAATCCCCCGGTCTTTTACTCCGCAGTTTCCCTTTCCAGAATATCAACGATATATCTATTCAAAGTTAGACCTTTTCGCTCGGCGGCAAGTGCGATTCGCCGGTGCAGATCTGCGTCCACTCTGACATTGAAGGACCCCTTGAAAGGTCGCTCCACCCCAAGCCCCTTTTCTTTACAGGTTTCCAGGAAATCGTCAAGCGCCTCTTCAAAGGCCAGGCGCAGGGATTGAACATCGGTCCCTTCGTAGCTGATCAGGGCTCGAATGAATTCCACTTTGCCGTAAAACACCCTGTCTTCATCGCTGTAGTGAACGGAGCCATAATAGCCTTTGTATTCCATCATATCTTTCATAAAAGCCCCTCTTCCTACAGAATTCGGGCGACCTGCTCCAGCTGGTATCTCTTTACAATCGACGCGGATGGGGCTTGTGGCAAACTGATGGGCGGGTGCGATCGGTGCAGGAATTTTACCCTCGAACCCGACGACTTGCCACCGCTGATTTGCTCGTAGCCGAAACTGTTCAACAGCGTAAACAGCTCCTCCCGGTCGGAGTCGCGAGGAAATGAGAGAAACCGTTGGATTAGCTTGTCTCGTCTTGTCATGGATACCCCCATGGAGAGAAATGGGAACTGAATTCTCGGGATAGTGCAACTGACTGCAGTTGCACTTCGACACTGTTTTCCAAAAGGTACAAAGTGAGAGGGCTGCCGACGATTATTTCTTTGAGGGGAGCTCAACTGAAGCTGGCTTTCGCACTACTTCCGTCGTTTTAGGCTTCCATCTTGTTTTTGATTATCAAATACCACATAATAGACCTCCACATATTTGGCGGGCCGCAAATCCAAATCCAAGTTCATCCGGGGACTCTCCGCCGCCGGTGTAGCTTTGCCTCGGGATGGGAAAAAAAGGAATTTTGAAGTGAGTATCCCCGACGATGATAAATCTATCACGTACGAAGCTGAGAATGCAGACAAGATTGTCAGTGAAATCTTCAGCGGTAAAATTTCCTTAGAGCAAGCTCTTCAAAGGCTCCGTACTCGGCTATTGGATCTTTCCTCCCGAAATCGGCTTCTGAACTATCGTTTCCCAAAAGGGCGATCAATTCAGTTCGTCGACAAACCCAATCTTAATCTTGTTTTCCACCGGCTCGCCGACGGCAAGTCTCCGACCATAAAATGCGTGCCGGATCCTCCACCAGAGAGCTACATGGGTAAACGACCCGACGTAAAGCTCTATGCACAATCGTTGGGGGTTGATATTGATAACGATTTCCACCCTTCCTGCTGTGGCCCTTTTGCCAATGGGCATACCCCCAAACTCCAGGCGCTCTATTATCCCACCGAACTTGATAAGCTTTGCCGCAAGATTAACTCCGATGCTCGGACAATCATTGAAGAAACCGGGACCAACATGTTGTATCTGGTATTCGGTTTCCTCGAATTCAGCGAGCGTGAAGACTCGGAAAAATCGATGCTGGCCCCTCTGCTTGCGGTGCCGATTACCCTGGAAAAGGGATCCATCGATCAAGAAACCAGGACCTATCGATATTCGATTTCATATTCGGGAGATGATATATGCGAGAATCACACTCTTCGCGAAAAATTGAGCAGGGACTTTTCTCTCCAATTTCCGGATTTTTCGGAAGAAGACGAACCAGGAACGTATTTTGCTAAGGTCGAACAGGCTGTTCAGAAAAAGAAGCGATGGAAGGTCAGGTACCAGTTAACAATAGGCTTTCTCTCTTTTGGTAAGTTGGCTATCTGGGACGACCTGGATCCGAAGAAGTGGCCAAGCCTTCTTAAAAATGACCTCCTCAATAAAGTTTTTTCTGGTGGTTCCACTAAAGGGGTAAACCTTTTCCCCGAAGACTACGATATCGACAATCACGCCAAAGCGGATTTGCCACTTATCTACGATGCCGATTCTTCTCAGCACAGTGCAATTATTGATGTCTTATCAGGCAAGAATATAGTGATCAACGGGCCTCCAGGAACCGGCAAGTCCCAGACTATCACAAATGTTATCGCGGCCGGTCTGAGGGCTGGTAAAAAAATACTTTTCGTTTCAGACAAGCTTGCTGCTCTACAGGTTGTGCGAAATCGTTTAAATCAGGCTAATCTGAGTAATTTTTGCCTTGAACTTCATAGCCATAAAACTCACAAGAAGAAAGTACTTGGCGAATTGCAGGAGCGTCTAGAAGAGCGTTTTCGACCGCCCCAGCAACTGCAAGACAAAATTGCAAGTCTTATTCGACACAAAAAAGATCTCAATAGACATGCGACATTGATGGCTACCCAGATAGGTAACGAGTTAGGGCTTACAGTACATGAAGTGTTCTGGAAGACTGAACGATGCCGTCAGAGTATCGGCGATTTGGCGAATGTTGTACAATCTTTATTTCTCGCCGAATCATCCGGATGGATTCTAGATGACATACTGTTGCGCAAAGAGAGATTAGAGGTATTAGGGCAGCTTTACGAAACGATTGGCAGTTATGATCAATTTCACCCTTGGTGGGGTTTTGTTCCAAAATCTCTCGCACCTGGAGACAATGAAGCGATCGGACAGATAATAGGAGAAGCATTATCACTCGCCAATAATTTGGTCGAGAATGTAGTTGAATTCCAGAATATGACCGGAGCCGTAAAGGAACCCTCTCTTCTCCTTTTGGAAAATCTTCATAAGGCCTTCGGCAGACTCTCTGATCCTCCGACAAATCTCAATTGGGACATGTTGCCCAGAGTATTCAACTATGAAAATTCAGAGGTTAAATCCAAGCTCCAACTTGTGAAAGATGTGATTCAGAAACTGCGGCATGCGAAAAAGCTCAAAGATTTATCAGATAGAGTGTTGGCATCTAATTATTCTTTTGATGCCGATGAGATTATTCACATGTATCGAAATGTGTCAGAAGAAATTGCTTCGTCGTCATTAGCCATTCCACTAAATGTACTAGAAGAAAGAGTGCTCGAAGCCGAGGAAGCGCTTAATAGATTCAGGTCTGTTTTGAAAGGGACTAGGTGCACAATTTCACCGATTCAGATTCCAACTATTGAATCTCTGGATGCCAAGATAGAAGAGCTTGAGATTAAGCTTAAGTTGGCTTCCCCTTTAGCTCTTTTGGATAAGCCAATGCAGGATATCAGAGACGGAGCATCAAGGTTGGGCGAAGAAGCAGCTCGACTCAGAAAGGCCTTGGAGGTAGTCAGAGGCATTGCGCTCTCCTATGGTATAGATTTCGATGATGCGCCGGATGCGATAGCGCTTTTCTGCGGTCCAGATGGAATCGAAGAGATTTTACCGGGTGTTGTCGTTAACGAAGAAATTATTGCGAAGGCCGAGAGTGCTTCAGATTTTCCGCTAAACGATCTTGCCATTGCCGATTTGGACAAGCATCACGAGGAACTATGTGCACTACACGAACAGATAAATATTTTGCTTGACGAGGTGGAAGGATACTGCCGGCAACTTTATCCCAATTACGATGGTACTAAGCGGTCGGTTTGTCAGTTTGCTGCGTTGGCAGAAATCGCCTCCTGCGCTCCATCGGAGCTTCTCGACTACCGACATCCGATGCTGGCCCATCCCCGAACTTCCGATTTGCTGGCTATAGCTGAGGATGCCTACACGTCAGAGAGGAATCAGCGTGAACTTCTCGAAGAGCTCTTCTACCTGGACATGCTACCTCCTATTCATGAGCTCAAGGCCGCTATTGGAACGTTTAGGCGTGGCGACAGGCTTTTAAATTTTCTGAATAGCGAATGGCGGGGCGCAAAAAAACTCTTCAAAAGGATTTCTAAAGGTAAGCAAAAATATAAAGCGTATGACTACGAAACGACGCTTACAAGTATGGTTAGATGGATAGAGCATCATGATTCAATCATAAATAATGAAGAATTCGCGAACACATTCGGTCCACTTTTTAAAGGCATTAACACTAACTTTAATGAAATCAAACGCCTTCACACGTGGTACATAGAAAGTAACGACAAATTATTAAAATGTCCTGGTTTTATAGAGACTATTGATTTGACTACACTTGCTCCTGGCAAGCTGAGTCAGTTAGCCTCATTGGCTCCTCGATTACGGAACATTGTCTCGGAACTTGAACGATGTATATGCAAAGTAGACAATATCCTTGGACCTATGGCGGGCCAGGCCCAGGCGATGTTATTTAACGCAAACTTGTATGAATACAACCATAAGATAAGTGGAATCGCAAAAAAAATTAAAGATGTTTCTGAGTGCCTGGGGCAATATATAAGAAAGAATGTTTCGCCTAGGCGCGCAGTCCAAACGCTACAAACAAGGCTCGCAATCCTTTCTGCTCGCGATGACTTCAGTGCTCTCAAACGAGGGAGTGAGGAACTGCGTTTCGTTGTTGGGCAGTATTTTCCTGAAATTCAATCTATTCCATGCAATAAGTGGAGTGATTATCTTAATACTCTATCAAGACTATCGGATTGTGCCATATCGCTAGTTGAATTTATTGACGTATATAGCTGCGACACAAACACACCTAACGATGTACTAGAAGTACTCGAAGCAAAGTTGGCAATGGATATCGCCATCGAGAAGATTGCTGTGGCTACAAAGATGAAGGATAGTCTGGAATGGACGTTCTACATTTCCACAGCCGAGAGCATCATTTCTATTGCAGCTGGTTTGGTAAATGACCTCAAGTCGGTTGGAGCCGTTGACAAGACTGCCGAGGAAATAGTAGCCGGGTTGAATTACAGGCACGATTCAAAGGGGGTTATCCTTGAACTTGCGAAAAATGACGCTGTTAGAGCAATACTCCGGGACCATTTTCAAGGAATCGACACCGATGTTGATAATCTGGTGTCTACCTTGGAATGGGGTGAAATGATCCGCAATAACCTGATGATTAGTTCTCTTCACCGAGCCATTCTATCTTCGGATGTAGGATCAAATTTCTATCGATTGCGGGAGATTCTACAGCGAATTGCAGATTTCCGTGAGGATTTAAAGGTCAAGCTGAATCAACTGAATGAATTTGGGTCTCTCAATTTGGAAGAGTGGAACTCGTTTGGCAATTCCTCCAATAGATCAGATTTCTCCAACAGTATACGTGCGCGAGTTGATGTTGCTGCCAAACAAGTCGATGGCGTGCTGCCATGGGCTAAGTATAATGCGGAACGCAATGAGTGTGAGGATTTTGGGCTAAGCGACTTTATAATTAGGCTTGAACGAAAGAAACTGTCTCCAAGATCAATAGGAGCTGTATTTGAGTTTGTGACCTATCGCTCAATAGGTCGGGCAATCTATACGAGTCTTCCCGAATTAGAGGGATTCACAGGAAAAAAGCATGAGAAAAAAAGGGCGGAGTTTTCTGCCTTGGATCAAGAAATAATCAGTCTGACCGGCAAGAGTTTTGCATATGAAATCGACAAAGCGAAGAGAGTCCCTAGTGGCGAAACGGGCTCTCGCGCCTCTGATCGAACGGAATTGCAGCTTATTCTGCACGAACTTGGAAAACAACGCCGGCATCTCCCTATTCGCCAACTCATTAAACGGGCTGGACGTGCTATCCAGGCGCTAAAACCGTGCTTTATGATGGGGCCGATGTCTGTGGCTCAATATTTAGAGCAAGGCGCCGTTGAATTCGACATGGTGGTAATGGATGAAGCCTCACAGCTCAGACCTGAAGAAGCATTAGGGGCGGTTGTACGCGGAAAACAACTGGTGGTGGTTGGTGATCCTAAACAGTTGCCTCCAACCAACTTTTTTGACCGTATGCTGGATGCTGGAGATGATGATGAGCTCGATACCCCGGTCGTTTTGGTTGGAACGGAGAGCATCTTGGACATCTGTCAGCAGGTATTTCATCCTGTTCGCACGCTTCGCTGGCATTATCGGTCACAACATGAGTCGTTGATAGCATTTTCCAATCATCAATTTTACAACGGAAAACTTGTTGTCTTTCCCTCTCCCTTTGACAGAAACAATCGACTCGGAATCCGTTATCGATACCTCAAGAACGGCGTCTATAAGAATCGGCAGAACGCAGTGGAGTGTTCCCGCGTAGTGGATTCGGTTATCGAACACATGATTAAGTTTCCTGAAGAGTCACTGGGAGTGGTAACGCTTAATCAGACTCAACGGGATTTGATGGAAGATATGCTTGACGTAAAACTACGAAACATTCCCGAAGCACAAGACTTTATTGCGAAGTGGGAAGAAGAAGGCTGGCCTTTTTTTATAAAAAACCTTGAAAACGTGCAAGGTGACGAACGAGACGTAATCTTTATTTCAACTACTTTTGGGAAAGCTCCCGGCACTGAAAAACCCAGACAGAATTTCGGACCTATCAGCCGACCTGATGGTTGGCGGCGTCTGAACGTTTTGTTTACGCGTGCTCGTCGAAAAATCGAACTGTTCACATCAATGCTGCCGGAGGACATTGTCGTTGACACAAAGACACCGGCTGGAACAAGGGCACTGAGAGACTATCTGGATTTTGCCCAAAAAGGAGTCCTGCCCAATACCTCCATTACTGGTCGCGAACCTGATAGTGATTTCGAGATTGCTGTCGGCGATATGCTGCAAAACAATAATTTTGAAGTCGTCCCGCAATTGGGCGTTGCTGGTTTTTTCATTGACCTTGCCGTCCGGAATCCGGATCGTCCCGGTGAGTTCCTGGCTGCGGTTGAATGTGATGGCGCGACCTATCACTCCAGCAAGTCTGCCCGCGACAGAGACCGAATTCGTCAGGAAATCCTTGAGTCATTGGGATGGAAAGACCGCATATGGCGTATTTGGTCCACCGACTGGTTTTATGATCCCCATAGGGAATCTGAAAGGCTCTTGGCATTCCTGGAGGAGCGCAGAACCACAACCCACCAGGAGCCTGTCTCAAGCTACGTCGTTGAGGAAGTATTTGAAGAGGCAACGGAATCTGATTATTCGCCCATTTTAGAGCTCAACGAAGTTGAAATTGGTCATCCCTTTTCGCTTTCAGAAGAAGACCTGTTCGTCGAGGTAGGAGACCGCGTCACTTATTGCTTTGTGGATAAGCCTGAAGAACGCCATGAAGTTGTAATTGTGGATAAACAAAGCAACGATCTGCTTAACTGGATAAACGAGGGAACCCCGGTTGCTAAAGCACTATTGAATTCAACAGTAGGTGATGAACCTGAAGTTGAGGTGAAAGGCAGGCCGAGTAGGATCATTAGAGTGCTACGCATTCATCGCCAAAATGGATCATCTGAGATACTGGAAACCGCACACCTGCCCCGAAGTCAGGGACAGATAGACCAGAACGTTAATAATGATGATATAATTCATGAAGAGGTTGCCAAATATTCGTCAAATGTGAATGATAAACGTACGAATAGCTGTGGGATTGGCATAAATAATAGAGGCGAAGTCAATAAAAATTCTGTAGTTATGAATAAATCAAGGCAGTTTACGATAGGATTTGGGAGAAAGGCTGCCGAAGCGAGCCGTGATGGAACAGAAAAAGCGCTGGAGATGGATTCTACGGTACTAAAGAGAGAAGCGATACGCCAGAAAAGTAGAGCGAATGCAACTACAAATAAAAAGATCGATAGTGATCAACATACTCCTTCGCCTCGTCCATTACTGAATGCCGGGTCCGGCAAAGATCCACTTTCGGATATGATAAAGATGTTATTGCCTGATGAAAAGAAGTATTGTCAAAAGTGCTACGATACAATGGATTTACTTTTTGGCCCATACGGCCCTTATCTGAGATGTCCTAAATGCAAGTCGACCGGGCACATTCCTCACCCAGTACTTGCAGAATCAATTTCCAAATTGCAGCCTCGGTGCGCTCAATGCGGACGACCAATCCGCGCAGTTCTGTTTCGAGGTAAGCCTTTCGTGGGTTGCTCCGGATATCCAGACTGCAAACACTCTGAATCCTGGACATCACTTTTACTGCGACTTAAAACCGGAGGTTGAAGCAAAACAGTAAATACTGATGTGTGCAGAAAAGACTGAGCGGGCACAGGCAGGCCGCGTTCAACCACACTTTGCGCCTTCGACGGATGAGCTTGGGGGAGATAGGTGCGAGGTTCAGTTCTGCTGACATTCAAAACGGGATGCAGGAGAAGCCGCCCGCGAACGAGAGGTCATGCAGAGAAAGATCGAAAGGCGACTGAGAATAGGAAAGGCCGATCTCCGGAGACTTTACCTGCGATTGTCTTGCGGGCCTGGCGCATTTCACTGTTCACCATTCCCCGCACGTGGTATACTTACAAATTCTCGGGAAACCTCTTTTCCGCAAATTCACCGGCATCGATGGCCCGAAGGGGTTACGCAACGGATATGCGATACCGGCTTTGCAATCGCAACTGTCAGGAAAGGCTCAGGAATAAATGGCTGGAGAGTTATACAGGGACGCTGGGGTTGATCTCGACAAGGCAAACGATCTTGTGAGCCGTATCAAGCCGATAGTTCGTTCGACCTTCCGGGGGGGCGTTATCACGGACATCGGTGGTTTCGGAGGCTTGTTTTCCCTGAATCTGCAGGATGTGCCGAACCCAGTGCTCGTTTCTTCGACCGACGGGGTGGGGACCAAGCTCAAAATTGCGTTCCTGGCCGACCGGCACGATACGGTAGGAATCGATCTGGTGGCCATGTGCGTAAACGACATAGTGGTCCAGGGCGCAAAGCCCCTTTTCTTTCTCGACTACCTCGCCCTGGGGCGCATCGAGCTGGACATCGTCGAGAAGCTGGTCGCGGGCATCGCCGCGGGCTGTAAAAAGGCGGGCTGCTCGCTAATAGGTGGCGAAACGGCCGAGATGCCCGATTTTTATCAAAAAAACGAATACGATATGGCCGGTTTTGCCGTGGGAATCGTCGATAATTCCCAGATCATAGACGGATCGACCATCCGGGTCGGGGACCGGATCATCGGGCTTTCCTCAAGCGGTCTTCATTCCAACGGCTATAGCCTGGTAAGAAAGATCGTCTTCGATACACTCGGGCTTACGCCCGAGAGCTTTGTGCCCGAGTTCAATCGAACGGTTGCCGAAGAGTTGCTGGAGCCGACCACGATCTACGTCGAGCCGGTTCTGCAGTTGCTTCGCAAGTACCGTGTCCACGGGATGTCCCACATCACGGGGGGCGGTTTCTACGACAATATCGCAAGAATCCTTCCCCGGGCCTGCAAGGCCATCATCCGGGAAGGGTCCTGGAACGTTCCGCCCGTCTTCAGGTTCCTCCAGGAAAAGGGAAACGTTGCCCGGGAGGAAATGTACAGCGTTTTCAATAACGGAATCGGTTTCGTGCTTGTGGTCGACCCTTCCGAGGCAGAAGACGTCACGGCTTTTCTGAGCGCCGTGGTCGAGGATGTGCGGATCATCGGGGAGATAGTTGCCCGCGAGGAGGAGGCCGCGGCCGTCGAAATAACGGGCCGGTAGGCGAAATGTGCTTGTCGCAGGGCCTGGGTTCTGCTATAGGTAGTCTTTTAATTTCCATGCGAACACTCCGGGCGCTCCGGCGCCCTCTACGAAAGGAATATCGACCATGAGCAGAGTATGCGAATTTTGCGGCAAGACCCCGCAGGTTGGCAACAACGTAAGCCATGCCAACAACAAGACCAAACGCATCTGGTACCCCAATCTCCAGCAGGTGCGCCACGTTCAGGCCGACGGTTCGGTGCGGCGGGTGAAGGCCTGTACGAGGTGCATTCGCACCGGCTTGGTGGTAAAGCCCGCCTGATGTGCCGCAAACCATCTTTTTCCGGCGCAAGGCGATTGTCAGTAAATCTCTGATCCTGCGGTTTCAAAAATGCCCGGAACACTCTCCGACGAAAAGACGACCCATTTTGGATTTCTAACGATTCCCGAGAGGGAAAAGGAGGAATGGGTACGTCGTCATTTCGACAGCATAGCCTTCAAGTACGACTACATGAACACGCTCTTGAGCCTGGGCGTCCACTACCAGTGGAAGCGGATCGCGGTGCGGATGATGGGCCTGCGGCCGGGGCAGCGCGTGATCGATGTCTGCGGCGGGACGGGGGACCTTTCCCGGTTGGCGGCCGAGCGGGTCGCACCCTCCGGAAGCGTTGTGCTCTACGACATCAACTGGCAGATGATGGCCGCGGGGAGACCGAAGACGGCGGCTACGCCCGATGGACCGCTTGTCAGCCACGTGCAGGGCGATGCCGAGACGATCGGGTTTCCGGACGAGACTTTCGATGCCGCAATGGTCGGCTTCGGGATAAGGAATCTCACCCATTTCGAAAATGGCTTCCGGGAAATGCACCGCGTCCTGAAAAAGGGCGGCGTCTTCATGTGCCTCGAATTTTCGCAGCCCGTGACGCCGTGGTTTCGTGCCCTCTACGATTTTTATTCTTTTTACCTCATGCCCTACATAGGCAAGGCGCTTGCCAACTGCGGGCCTGCCTACTGCTATTTGCCCGAGTCGATTCGACTTTTCCCGGGGGCCGACGAGCTCAAAGCCATTCTTGAGCGGATCGGTTTTCGCCGCGTCACCTACCGTAGGCTCACCGACGGGATTGCGGTCGTGCACCTTGGCAAAAAGGGGGAGTGAGCCGATGAAGCTCAACTGGGCCGAACTGCTGGTTGTCAACAACCCTTTGCGGGTGTTCGAGCAGCGCTTTGAAATCGGCTGGATGAAAAAGCACGCCCGGATTCCCCCCGGTGGGTCTTTTCTGGAAATAGGCTGCGGGCGTGGAGCGGGGGCCTCGATAATCCGGGAGGAATTTTCCCCGGAGTGCATCTGCGCAACGGACCTCGATCCCATGATGATGCGGCGCGCCGTCCGCTACCTGCCGGGCGAAGAGAGGCGCGGCATTCATTTTTGCGCCGCCGACGCGCTTCGCCTGCCGCTTCCCGATGGGGCCTTCGACGCGGTCTTCGGCTTCGGGGTGCTCCACCACATTCCCGACTGGCAGGGGGCTCTTTCTGAAATTGCCCGTGTCCTGAAGCAGGGCGGGACCTATTTTCTCGAAGAACTCTACCCCACGCTCTATCAAAATTTCATCACCAGGCACATCCTGCTCCACCCCGAGGAGAATCGCTTCGGAGCCCTCGACCTCAAAGAGGCACTGAAAGGCGCCGATTTATCGGTGCAAGCTTCCCTCGAAGTACCCTTCGTCGGGATTCTGGCCGTTCTCGAGAAAAAAAGCTGACCCGGCATTGAAAGAGCACCGCAAAGCCGCTCTGATTTTGCTCTCGGGGCTTGCAGTTCTGACGGTTCTGGCCTGTCTTCCCTACGCTCCCCAGGGGCCGTTCGACGCGAGGACCTACACGCGCCTTGCCGGCATGCGAGTCGAGCAGCACGCCTGGACCGCCTTTATCGAGCCCCTGTTTGCCCCCATGCGGATCGTTTCCGGTGCGCCGAATTTTCTGGTGGCAGCCTTTTCCGTGCTGCTCTGGGTGTTTTTGGGGGCGGCGGCGTGGCGAATCGTTAAAGACCTGCGCGCCCGGAAGAAGAGCGCCTTGAGGGTTGCGTTCGCGGCAATTCAAAGCGGACTTGTCGCCACTTTTTCGCTTCTGCTTTTGCTTTTCCTGTTTGTCATCGCCCGGGTTCCCGGCTGGCGGTTGGTGGTCCATAATCCGAGTGAGATCGTGGCCGATCTTCACAGCCATACGGTGATATCCCACGACGGTCTGATGTCTCTTAAAACCAACATCGACCTGCACGAATCCTGTGGATACGACGTGGAGGCGATTACCGAACACTACATCCTGACCGACCACAAGCCGGCCGGTTTAAGCCCCTCCGAGGCGCGCCGACTTCCGGGAATCCTTTCCGGCGTCGAGGTCCACACGGGGCGAAGAGCTATGGCCATCGCCATCTGCCGAGACACCGACGTAAAACTTGGACCGACCGGCGACACGGCTTCTTTCGTCAAAAGGGTACACAGCGATTGCGGGGGCGCCGTTTTGGTCGTCACTCTCAAGAATCTGAAAGCGAGTGATGTCACAAGACTTGCCGAGGACGGCGTCGATGGGTTTGAGATCGCAAACTGCGGCCACCCGGGACTTCCTCCGGAGCTGAGGCGCCAGGTGCTCGCCACCTGCCGCTCGCACGGACTCGTTCTTGTGGCCGATACCGACTGGCACGGCTGGACCGGGCTTACAAGGACGTGGAACGTTATCAAGGTCCCCGGCGGAGCGGTTCTATCGCCCTCCCGAAGGGCAGACGCGGTGCTCGAGAAACTGCGGGAGCACGATAGCGCCGACATCATCCCGGTGGTTGCCGGATACATGGGGGAGCCTTCGACGGCCCGCGCCGTTTTTGCGCCGATTGTCGAGACGGTGCGATATGCCATGGAACTTTCCCCTGCGCAGGTGATTTCTTGGTGGGTCTGGGGCTGGGCGGTTTTTGCACTCTGGATCGCGCTCGAGAAAAAAGGCTTTCGTGCCGGAGACATTCTTCTTGCCCTGCTCGTCTGGGGCACCGGCGCGAGCCTTATCGCGGCAGGGATTTCGCAGACGATGCAGGGTATGGGAACCACCGCCTTCGGGTTCCACGTGGGGCTCATTACCATCGGTGTGGGGGTGATCGCCCTTGGAATATCCACTTATCGCGGGATCGGATTTCTCAAAAAATCCGATCGTTTCTTGTAAACGCAGGGAAAATTTCGATGTCGTCACATCTTTCCGTGCCGGGTTCCCCGGCAATTTCCGGACAAAAAGCCATCGACTGGAACAGGCGTTTTCTGATTCTTCTGGCCCTTGTGACCCTGTTTCGGCTCGTCTACCTTTTGGTCTCCCCGCTCAGCCTCGCCTCCGATGAGGCCTACTACTGGGACTGGTCCCGCCGGCTTGCCTGGGGATATTACAGCAAGCCCCCCATGATCGCCTGGATCATCGCTCTTTTTTCCCGCACCCTGGGGCCGAGCACGGCAGCCGTGCGGCTGCCCTCGGTGCTGCTGGGAATGATTTCGACCGTTGCCGTATTTCTTCTGGCAAAAAAGATGTACGGCGCACGAACGGCCTTCTGGGCGGCCGTCGTCGGGATGGCCTCCCCGGGGGCTGCGGCCCTTGGCTACATCATGACTATCGATGCGCCTCTCATGTGTTTCTGGGCACTCGGGCTCTATTTTTTCTGGGCCGGGTTGGAAAAAAAGGAAGGCGGATTCGCTCAGTGGTTCGGCCTGACCGTTGCGATCGCCCTTGGGCTTTTGAGCAAACAGGTGATGGGGGGCTTTATCGTCCTGATGTTCGTGTTCGTTGCGGCAAGTAAAGACGACAGGCATCTGCTGAAATCTTTCCGCCTCTACCTGGTCTCCCTTCTGGGCCTTGCCGCCCTGATTCCGACCGTGCTTTGGAACGTGCGCCACGGATGGATCACGCTGCTCCACACCGAAAGCCACTTCGCGGGAAGCAAGGCCATTTTTCTCTATACCTTGAGCCAGTTCATCGGAGGGCAGCTCGCGGTCATCTCCCCTGTAAGCTGGCTCCTGTTCGTTATTCTTTCGGGACTTTTGCTCTCCCGTTTCCGATCCCTGGACCGGCGTTCGCTCTATCTTCTGACGTTTAGCATCGCCCCTTTGGCCGGCATCGCCGCTCTCAGTCTTCGCCAGAAAATTCAGCCGAACTGGCCGGCTGCTGTCTATACGGCGGGAATGGTGCTCCTGGCCGCCTGGGGTTGCGAGAAGGTTTCCGCCGGTGAAAAGTTCGACGCCTGGAGGCCCTATTTTACAAAGGGAATTATCGTCGGGGCCGTAATGGCTCTTTGTACATACGGCCTGCCGTTCTGGGCGACTGCCATACCCGGGCGCCTGGCCGACAAGGTGGCCGATAGAGTCGAGGGGTGGAGACATTTCGGAATAGAGGCGGGGCGTGCGCTCGAAACCGTGCCCCACCCGCAGAAGACCTTCATCCTAACCTTCGACCGCAAGCTCGCCGCAGAACTCGCCTTCTACCTCCCCGAACACCCGAGAACCTTCGTCTGGCGCACTCCGGGGGCGATTCCCACCAGCCAGTACGATATATGGCCAGGACCCAAACCGGGTCTGGACGGTTTTATCGTCTGCCCCCAAGGCGACCGCGCCGCCATCGCCGCCGTGTCCGGCTATTTTGAAGAGATCAAGCCCCTCTCAGAAGTCATCGGCGGCGAGGAGCACCGAAAATATGAGCTCTACCTGGGAAAGCGACTGAAAAGCTGGCCGGGCGGGAAATGATCGGAAAGACAAAGCGAAAAAGCGCGGGGGCTTTCGCCCCCCGCACCCCCACGCCGCTTTGCGGCTCATTTGGCGTTCGCTGCTGCCCACGCGCTATTTCTTATCGGAGGGGACCAGAGTGCGCAGCACGTCCTCCTTTCCGATTATACCCACGATTTTTCCCGCCTCGAGGACCGGAATAGTGTGCAAGCCGCGGTTTACCATTATCTCGGCCACCTCCTCTATCCCTGCCTCCGGCCCGACGGTCACCGGGTCGCGCGTCATGGCGTCGGATGCTTTTAGTGCCGCAATTTTTTTCACCTCTTTTTCCGTCTTGATGGGATGAATCGGAATAAACGAATCAAGGATGGAGAAAACGGAAGGAAGCGGGAGTTTTTTCTGTTCCGCGATGAGGTCGCTTTGGCAAATTATGCCGACCAGAGCGCCGTTCCGGTCTATGACAGGGACCCCGTTAAAATGGTTGTCCAAAAGCAGTTTGGCTATTTCATTGACTTCCGTGTCCGGTGTAACCGTGATCACGTTCCTGGTCATCACATCTTTTGCCTTTATCATTTGCGATCTCCACTCGGTTGCCAGAGTTATCGAACAGATACAGCGACGATATCGGAAACTTCAAGCGCGTGATGCAAACGCTGAAATTCTTTTTCCCACACGATTCACCTCGGAAAGGATCTCGGCTTCATTGACGGTTAGGACCTCTCGATTGTTCACGACCAGTCTGCCGTCCACCCACACGAATGTCACGTCGCTTCCCCGTGCCGCGTAGACGATATGGCTGACGGGGTCGTAGAGGGGGGTGAGGTGCGGCTGACGGAGGTCGAGTGCAACGAGATCGGCCTTTTTGCCCGCTTCGATGCTGCCGATCTCCTCCTGGAGGCCGAGGGCGGAGGCGCCGCCCATTGTGGCCATCCGCAGGGCGGTCTCGGCGGGGCAGGCGAGGGCGTCTTTTGTGAAGACCTTGTGGGCCCTCGCCGCAAAGCCGGCCTCCGAAAAAAGATCGAGGTCGTTATTGCTGGCACACCCGTCGGTTCCAAGCCCGACTTTTACCCCCATTGCGTTCAAATCGGCGAGCGGCGCAATCCCCGAGCCGAGCTTCATCGCCGATTCCGGGCAATGAGAGATCGAGGCGCCGCTCGCGGCAAGGAGCCGGATTTCCTCCGTGGAGAGCCAGATCCCGTGGGCGCACAGGGTGAGTTCGTCGAGCACCCCCAGAGCCCCGAGATGCATCGCGGGCCTTCTGCCGTACTGCTTCATGATCGCGGCGACCTCTTCTCTCGTTTCGGACAAATGGGTCTGAAAGACAATGTTGTTGCTGCGGCACATCTCCTTGATTCTTTGGAGCGTTTCCGGGGAGCACGTGTAGGGTGCGTGACAGAAAAGGGAGGGACGCACCCGCCCGGTTGAAGAGGGGAAGTCGCGCAGAAACGCTTCGGCCCGCGCCGGTCCATCGGCCGGATTGGGCGTATCGGGTGACGGAAAATCGAGGATTCCCTGGCCCACGACAGCCCGAATGCCGGATTTTACGCAGGCTTTTGCGGCCGATTCCTCGAAAAAGTAGCCGTCGCACAGGCACGTCGTACCGCTCTTTAGCATCTCCACCGCCGAAAGCAGGGTGCCCAGGTAGACGCTATCCGAATTTACGAAATTTTTTTCCAGTGGGAAAATGTTTTCCTCGAGCCAGATTTTCAGGGGCAGATCGTCTGCTGCGCCCCGAAATAGACTCATCCCGGCGTGCGTGTGGGTGTTAATCAAACCGGGCATAAGCAGGCATCCGGTAAGATCGAGTTCCTTTCTCCCGCGATAAAGAGTTTGAATTTCCAGGGAGGGACCTGCGGCGACTATCCGATCCTTTTCGACCGCAACCGCCCCGTAGCGGCATCGGCTCATGGCCGGGTCGCAGAGAACCAGCCAGTCGGCGTTGACAAGCAGCAAGTCGACCTCGCGGTCCCCCGGAACAGTCCTGATTTCAGCAGGCGGGTAATCATTTTCTTCTTCCCGCTCCCCGCTTCCCGCTTCCCGCTTCTGCTCTTCCTGCTTCGCGCTTCCCGCTTCTCGCTCCCGCTCTTCCTGCTTCGCGCTTCCCGCTCCCCGCTCCCGCTCTTCCTGCTTCGCGCTTCCCGCTTCTCGCTCCCGCCCTTCCTGCTCCCCGCTTCCCGCTTCCCGCTTCCGTCCTTCCGGCTTCCGCCCCTCCGCAAACTCCCGGACATGGTCGAAGATTTCCTCCATGTCGAGTGTTAGCAGCCTGCGGTCTTTCATGACCAGGCGCCCGTCGATGATGCTGTGGCGCACGTCTGCGGCCCCTGCGGCATAAACCAGGTGACTTGTCGGGTTGTAGACGGGCGTGAGGTTGGGCGTTGTGAAATCCACGACTATGAGGTCGGCCGCCATGCCGGGGGCGATTTGCCCGGTTTTGCCCTCCCATCCCAGAGCCTTTGCGCCGTTTACCGTAGCCATGCGGAGCGCGGTTTGCGCCGAAAGCACCGACGGGTCGAGCGCTTCGGCCTTGTGGAGCTTGGCGCAGCTGTCCATTTCGCCGAACATATCGAGGTTATTGTTGCTGGCGCATCCGTCGGTCCCCAGGGCAACGGTCACCCCGGCTTTAAGCAGCTTCGGAACAGGGGCGATGCCCGAGGCGAGCTTCATATTGCTTTCCGGGTTATGGACCACGTTTACCCGGTTTTTTGCAAGCATCTCGATATCGGCGTCGTCGAGGGCCACGCAGTGATCGGCTACGAGGCGCCGGTCGAGCAGGCCGAGAGATTCGAGGTGCGCTACCGGGCGCCTGCCGTACCTCTCCAGGACCTGTTGGACTTCGGCCTCCGTTTCGGAGAGGTGGATGACGAGCGGCACATCGAGAGCGGCCGAGAGCCGGCCGCACTTCTTAAGAAGCTCCGGCGAGCAGGTATAGAGCGCGTGAGGTTCGACGGCTACGCTTACAAGAGGGTCCCCACGCCATCTTTCGATCAGTCGTTCGGTGTGTTTGAGACCGTTTTCGATCTCCCCGTAGCAGGGCGAGGGGAAATCGTAGAGGACCTCGCCCACCAGAGCCCTGATACCTGCCTTTTTGGCGGCCTCCGCCACCTTGTGTTCGAACAGGTACATATCGCAAAAGGCGGTAGTGCCCGAGCGGATCATCTCCGCGCAGGCAAGCATTGTGCCCCAATATACCCATTCTTCGGTCAGCTTCTTTTCCGCCGGAAAAATGTAGCTCTGCAGCCAGTCCATGAGGGGAAGATCGTCGGCAAGCCCGCGGAAAAGGGTCATGGCGGCGTGCGTATGAGAGTTTATCAGCCCCGGAAGGACCACGCAGCCGGAAATATCGAGGGTCTCCCGCGACTCAAAAGCCGATGTAATCCGGTCGGAAGGTCCGACGGAAACAATTTTCCCCGAGCAAACTGCGATCCCTCCCGGGTCGAATGCCGGAGCGGCCGGGTCCATGGTCAAAACGAGGCCGTTCACAAGAAGAATATCGGCCGGTTCCTTATTTTCACACTCTTTCATAGTGCTCAATTTTCAGTTGGAAATTTATAGTTGAAGATCTAAAATTCCAAGCTAATTAGCGATCTGTCTTATAGCAATTTTCTTTATGACGGAGCAAGCGGCGCAAAACCTATGAAAATAACCGACGGCCTTCACGCTTTTCCCTGGAAGTCAACATCCGCCAACAACTGCAACACCTATTTTCTGGACGGTCCGGCCAAAATTCTGATCGACCCCGGGCACTTCAATTTTTTTCACCACGTAGCCGGCGAGCTGACTGCTCTCGGAATCGAGCTCTCCGATATAGACCTGGTGATTGCGACCCACGCGCATCCGGACCATTTCGAGGGGGTGATGCATTTTAGAAATCAGCCCGCTCTTTTCGCCATGGGTCTGGAAGACTGGAACCTGATCCGGCGAATTCCGGGACAGACCGGCCTGGAGGAGTTCACCCCCGATTTTTTCCTGGGACCGGGGAGCCTGGAAGTAAAAGGCGTAACCCTGACGGTTGTGCCCTCCCCGGGCCATTCGCCGGGTTCTGTTGCCTTGTACTGGCCGGAGCGCAAAGCGCTCATTCCCGGTGATGTGATCTTTCGCGACGGCCTGGGGCGCACCGATCTCCCCGGAGGGAACGGCGCCGTGCTAAAAGAGAGCATCCGGCGCCTCGCATCGCTCGATACGGAATTTCTCCTGCCGGGTCATGGAGAAATCGTGCGCGGAAGCGCCCGGGTAAGAGAAAACTTTACACGCGTCGAGGAATTCTGGTTTCACTACATCTAGTAGATCCGGGTCGCAACCGCTTAGCCGCGTTCTTTCTCCAGCTCGCTCAACCGCTTCTCGAGAGCTTCCACTCTTTCGAGAAGCTCCTCGAACTCCTTTTTGCGAACCACCTCCAGGCTGTCGGAAATCTTTCTGAGTGAGGAGTGGAGTTTGGAGCCTGCCTCTTCCCATTCCCGCTCGCCGCTTTTGATCATCTCCTCGGTGAGCTTTTCCGCCTCTTCGGTCGATAGTTTCCCCTCCTCGACGAGTTTGCGGGTCGCTTCCCGAATCTTGTCGCGCGTGAGCACGGCGGCCCCCAATCCGGCCAGCATGCTTTTTTTCAGCAGATCAAGCATTTTTGCTCCTCCTGAAAACGATGGGTTTCGATCCTGTGGTACTCTATCTCGCCCTGCACAAATGGTGCAAGAGACGACCTTACTGCGCACCGGCGTCCGAACGGGCGGATGCGGCCCTTTTGCGTTCGTTCTCCCTTTCGCCGACCAGATGTTCGAGAAGCTTGCTGAAAGGCCAGGAAATGGAATGCTCGGTCACAACCGCATAGATGGGCCGCGGAAGAGCCGCCTTTTTGAACGCGTCGATCAGGAAAAAAACGCCCTTCTGAGGAATATTGTAGAAAAGCAGAACCTTTTCTTCCGATTCCAACCGTTCCGGGCCGTGGGTATCGGCGTGGATGATTTCCCGCAGGGATAGATGCCCTTGAGTGCTTTCGATGGTCGAAGCCGCGGGGGCGCCGGTCTCCCGGAGCAGGGCGTCCAGCCTTTCTTTTTCTTCCGCAGTGTAGTTCCAGACAAGAAGTCTCGGGTCTTTATCCATGAGATTGTCACACCTTTCGCAAAGCAGCCGTTCGATATTCTCCAGTCCCACCGATTCACTATACTCAAATGGAAGGCGCGGGACCATAGCGTTTTTCATGAGAACATTGCGCCTGAGAATACCGTGGGTCGCACTAGGAGTCCTTTTTTTATGGTGCTCCGGAGGTTTTTGCAGATACAATCCTCGTGATCGATATGACCGTGGGGATGCGAGGATGTTTTTATGGCCACTGACAGGGAGCAGAAGAGAAAGAAAAAGCGCCTGGAGAAGATAAAGGCAAAGCGTCAATCCTCCGAGCGGCTGGTTCGCCGCGAGAAGATCGAGGAATACGACTGGCAGGCCAGGTGTGCATACCGCGATGGACAACACCGTGAGGCTCTTAACTGGGCGTTAAAGGTGTTGAAGCTCCAGCCCGATCAAACCATGAAGGCCGTGGCCGTTCATTGCGCGTTGGTGCTGCGCGAGTTTTCGATCCTGTTTGATCTGCTGGCCCGGTCGTATCGGGAAGGGGATCTGCGCAGCAGAGAAGATTACTATCTGCTCGGAAGCATAGCCTTTTCGAAAGGAAATTATAAGCTGGCCGCCGAGGTGTTGCAAACCTTGGTTGACGCTGACGCGCCCCAATCTCTGCGGCCTGGGGGGCGTCTTACAAAAACAAAGCTGAAGCACGCGAAGGAGATGTTATTCGAGTGCACCAAAACTATGGAGGAGGCGCCCGGCGGGATAAAACCCGAAAGGGCGCCGGAAGCGTCGCAAAAAGACCCCGGGGCTGCATTGGAGCCCACGCCGCAATTGCCTCAGACCTCAGACGTCGCTCCGGCTGCAATCCGGAAGGCCCCGGAGTTGAAGCCGCCGAATCTCGAGGTCGTGTTCGAAACAGCCTTCGAGCCGGTTCTCGATGCGATCGCCGCCCACAGAAAGCATGACCACAAAGACCTTGAACTGACCCTGAAGGCGTACCGGCTCTCCTTTCGAACTTCCTACGACCAGCTTATCTGCCTGCCGACCCTGGATGGCGTGGCCTCTTTGTGGCACCAGGAAGAAACGGCCCGCAAAGTGATGAAGACCTTTCGCGGACGCGCCATTCTGGCTGACGAAGTGGGGTTGGGAAAGACTATCGAGGCGGGGCTCATTGTAAAGGAATACATGTTGCGCGGGCTTGTGCGCACGGCGCTGGTTCTGGCCCCCAGTTCGCTGGTTCGTCAGTGGAAGGAGGAGCTTACCGTAAAATTCGGTCTTTCCTTTGTCTCCACCGAAGATGTGCTCTTTAAGCAGGATCCCGACCGATTTTGGAATGAACCGCTCATCCTCGCCTCCATGCAAACGGCCAAAAGCCGACGCCACTTCGATACCGTGACATCGCGTTCCTATGATATCGTTGTCGTCGACGAAGCCCACTGCCTCAAGAATCGCACCACCCTGAGCTGGAAGCTGGTCAATGCGGTTCAGAAATCTTTTCTTCTCATGCTCACCGCTACTCCGGTCCAAAACAGCCTCGAAGAACTCTACAACCTGGTGACCCTGCTCCGGCCCGGTCACCTCAAGACGCAAAAGGCGTTCAAGGAACAGTTCGTGACCCGCGGAGATCCGACAGACCCGAGAAACCGGGAAAGACTGCGAGAGCTCCTGCGAGAAGTCATGGTGCGCAACACCAGATCTGTCGCCAGCCTGCGGATACCTCCCCGGTTTGCTACAACCGTTCGCATAGCTCCAAGCCGTGTAGAAGAGGAATTCTACCGCGGTATCAGCCAGTTGGTTATCGAACAATCGGGAAATGGCGCTCGTTTTGCCATGAAAAAACTGCTCGAAGCGGCCGGTTCTTCTCACGCGGCCGCCGTGCGGATGCTTGAAAAATTGCGGGATGGCAGCGCAAATTCGGCTCGAAACCGAATGGAAGAACTCCTCGAGCTGGGCCGCCAAATCAAGATGGGCAGCAAAACCAAGAGGGTTGTGGAACTGCTCGGGGCCTCTTCGGAGCAGAAGATTGTCTTTGTAAACTATCTTGCGACCCTGGAGCATATTCAGGAGGTTTTGCAGGAGCATGCAATCCCCCACGTGGTGTTTCACGGCTCCATGGGGGCGTCTCAGAAGGCGAGCGCTCTCGATGCCTTTCGTGCGGGTAGAAGCGTGTTTCTTACAACCGGCTCGGGCGGAGAGGGGCATAACCTGCAATTCAGTCACTTCATGATCAACTACGATCTGCCCTGGAACCCGATGCAAATCGAA
This sequence comes from Deltaproteobacteria bacterium, assembly GCA_021813685.1. Classification (GTDB taxonomy): domain Bacteria; phylum Desulfobacterota; class Syntrophobacteria; order Syntrophobacterales; family Syntrophobacteraceae; genus SbD1. The sequence continues at coordinate 27,856 of JAKAJS010000133.1, forward strand.
CAGCGCATCGGCCGTGTCCATCGCATCGGGCAGCAGAATCCCGTCCTGGTATATAATTTCTGTTCGGCCGGAAGCCTCGAGGACCGAATTCTGGAGATTTTGGACCGGAAGATCAATATGTTCGAGCTTGTCGTCGGCGAGATCGATATGATTCTCGGAAGGCTCCAGGGAGAGGAGGAATTTAGCGATCTGGTCTATGAGATTTGGGTAAAGAACCGGGGGGAAGAGGAACGTGGAAAGGCCTTTGAGGCCCTTGCCGCGAGATTGAAACGGGCAAGAGCGGCATACGGCAAAAGCAAGGAACTCGACGAAAAACTGTTCCATGAAGATTTTGGAGTGTAACCTTGGCATCGGATTCTGAACTCATCGACTTTTGCACCGAGCTGATCGAAAGGAGCGGCGGGGTCGTGGATTCTCGCTCTCCGGAGCTGCCGGCGTTGCTGTCCGCCCGCCTGGCACAAGCGCTGGAGGTTCCGGAAGAGGTCCGGTTGGATTCGGAAAAAGCGCCTCTTCTCTACGGCAGCCCTTTTCTCGATCGCCTCATCGGATTTGCGACCGGGGAAGTGCCGGTGGCCTACGGCCAGATTCAACCCGGATATCTCAAAAAGGCCGGTTTCGAGCAGCTTTTCGGCAGGGATATATCGTTTGTGGACGGTCTTGTGAGGATAACCGGCCGCGCAGAGGCCAGGGCGACCTACATGGTCCTGACCAGCCATTACCTTGCCCTGAGCGATGAGCGTAAGGAGGGCTTGGTTCAGGTTGCAATCCAGGAGAGCAGTGGGGCCTTTATCGACGGGTTTGAAGAACTTCTGGGAGAGTTTCAACCCCTGTTTTTCCCTCCGGGCATGACGCCGTCGCATTTCCCGGTGCACCTCGAACGTTCGCTGCAATCCGGGATGCGGCGAGTAAAGAATCTGGTTCGCGAGCAGTTGTCCGATTTCCTTGCCAGCATGGAACGGCGTCTTCGACGGGATGCGGCGAATACGCGGGAATACTACGAAGCGCTTGCCGCCGAAATGGAGGCGAGCCTTTCACATCCAAATCTTGCCGAGGCGCAGCGCCAGGAGCGGTTGGCCAAGATTTCGGAGCTTCCCGCGGAGATGGCTCGAAAAATAGAGGACCTCGAGCAAAAATACCAGGTGCGCATCTCCATTGCCGCATGCGCGGCGGAGCGCTTCCTTGTTGATGTCGTGCAGCTTTTGGTCGAAGTCAAATACCGCAAACTCAGTCGTTCCCTGCGAGTTACCTGGAACCCGATTACCCGCGGCCTCGATCCGCTCGTGTGCGAACAGTGCCGGGAGACTGTTCACCGGGTTTATCCTTTTCCGCATAACTCCGAAATCAGGCTGCTTTGTTCGCGGTGCAGCCGAAAAGGGATGGTAAAGGCCTGAGATTACCCGGAAACCTGCATTAAGGCTTCGCATTTATTTTCATTTGTAAATGGGGCCGTGATTCCGACACGACCCGGGTGCTCTGAGATGCTCTAATTCGTGTATTGCGGAATGTCTCCGGCGCGAAAATGATGAACCAGACATTGTACATGTCGCCAGGGATGAATATGAGTACAATCAGGCAGGAAATCATATCTCTTTTATCCGGGGGGGAATACGGAGCAAAAGAGATCTCCAAAATCCTCCGCATCAGTGAAAAGGAAGTCTATACCCACCTCGAACACATCAACCGTTCCCTCAAATCGAGGAAAAGCCTGCTGAAGATAACCCCGGCGGTGTGTCTTTCCTGTGGATTCCGATTCGAGGCGAGAAACCGGTTTTCCTCACTGGGGAGGTGCCCCAGGTGCAAGGG
>JAKAJS010000267.1 GCA_021813685.1 Deltaproteobacteria bacterium
AGGTGATGGAGATCACACAATATGAAAAATACCTGGAGAGCTGGGCCGGGGAAGGCGATGAGAGCGGCATCGCCTCGCGCATGGAAAACATCGAGGAGCTGCTGAGCATTGCCGAGGGAAAGCAGAGCATCGAGGAGTTTCTCGAAGATTGTTCGCTTCGCTCCGAAGAGGATAGTGACGAGGATGAAGACCGGGGGGTGCGGCTGTCCACGATCCATTCGGCCAAGGGACTCGAGTTTCATACCGTCTTTGTCGTCGGGTGCGAGCAGAACATTCTGCCGCACTGGCGAAGCGTTGAAGAAGACGACGGCAATGCAAGCGGGGGGATTCAGGAAGAGCGCCGGCTTTTCTACGTAGCCTGCACGAGGGCAGGGCGAAATCTCCACCTTTCCTACGCCAAAATGCGGCAAAACAAGGCAAGCGGAATCAGCCCCTTCCTGGAGGAACTCTCCGGAGACAACCTGAACAGGCTGGATTAGAAACGCGGAAGCGGGAAGCAGGAAGCAGGAAGCGGGAAGCAGGAAGCAGGAAGCGGGAAGCAGGAAGCAGGAAGCGGGAAGCAGGAAGCGGGAAGCGGGGAGCGGGGAGCGGGGAGCAGGGAGCAGGAAGCAGGAAGCAGGAAGCGGGAAGCAGGAAGCGGGAAGCGGGAAGCAGGAAGCAGGAAGCAGGAAGCAGGAAGCAGGAAGCGGGAAGCAGGAGGCGAGAAATCAGGAAGCGTGGGCACGGTTCTTTGTGCCCACCGGCTTAGCTCCAAGCGTGAAGTGAGAAGTAGAAAGCATCCAATGGCTCCGTTTTTCTTCCTGCTTCCCGCTTCGCGCTTCCTGCTTCCGCCTTTTCTTCCTGCTTCCGCCTTTTCTTCCCGCTTCCCGCTTCCCGCTTCCTGCTTCCGCCTCTTTCAACTGCTTATCTTGGAGAGCAGGATCACCTCGGGTGGCTCGGCGAGCAGGGGTTTCGCCTTCGCCCGGTACTGCTTGATGTGTGCCGTGGCCGAATGCTTGCTCAAGAGTTCCTTGCTCTCCCAGGTTTCGTGGAATACGAAAAGCGCCGGGTCGTCGAACGCCTGGTGCAGATCGTAGTTTATGCAGCCTTCGTCGGCCCTGCTCGGCTCGATGAGGCTCAAAAGAAGTTCCCTGAGTTCCCGGTCCGAGCCTTCTTTGGCTTTAAAACGCGCAACGACGGTAACTCTTTCGCCCATTTCCCTCTCCTCTGGTTTATCGGATATTCGAAAAGCTTGCCTGATTCTCCGGGAGGTTCGACACCGGTTGCAGATCACGCGTCAACCACCCGGATTGCGAAGCGCTCATTAAACCCCAGAGGGAAATCCAGGACAAGATGAAAATCGACAGAAACGAGTAGGGGACGGCCCACATCCAGCCAAACCAGGTGCGGTAGCGCAGTTGATAGACTGCTGCGGGCAGAATCGCGCCGATCAGGCCGCCGACCACCAGGACACGGAACGTGGGTACAGGTCTCATGAGAAATTCGGCGAGCACCCCGACTTTGAGCGCTTCTCCCACCGTCAGCCGAAACATCTGCAGACCGCTGATGAAGCGAATCCAGCCGCCTCCTCCGTCGCCCTTTCGGAATCTTCTACTTACAAAGGTCACCATGACGATGCTTTCGCGGACGTTGCTTCGGGCCCAGCGCAGGAGCATGCGGCGAAGCCCGTGGAAAGTGGCCGGGATCTTGGTCAAAACGACCGCCTCCCTTTGATAGACCACCCGGTAGCCGCTTTTGAGCACCAGGTTGGTGAGTGCCCTGTCTTCTCCGATCGTTGCGGGAGTCCCGAGAAAGGCCTGTTTTACCCACCCGGTGAGTTGCTCCCGTATGACCGACACCCTGTAGGCGGAAAGAGCCCCCGGCGTGCAGAATACGCCTCCATAGACGCTCTGGCCGGCTCGTATGAAATCAAACCCGGCCGTGAAGAAGACTTCCATCATTTTCGGGATGGCCCCGTCGGCGCGGTTGAGCACCCGCACGTTTCCCGCCACGGCTCCCACTTTCGGATTTTCGGCAAGCGGGCTGACAAGATGGCGCAAGGTGTCGGGCAGCACCTCGGAGTCCGAATCTATCGTCACCCACACGGTCCCTTCCGCATGGGCAAAACCCGACATGAGGGCCTGGCGCTTGCCCGAATTCTTCGGCTGGCGAATCAGCTGAATCCTTTCGGGATACTCCTTGCGGGCTTCGAGCATCCACAGCCAGGTATCGTCGACCGAGCCGTCGTCGACGCAAATCACCTGCATTTTGTCGGGGGGGTAATCGCTTTGCATTACCGAGCGCACCGTGGGCAGAACCTGCTGACCTTCATTATAGGCCGGAACTACAATCGTCACCACCGGCAGGTCCTCATCCTTCACCGGAGCGCAGGCCCTGTACCGGCAAGCCATGTAGATCCTCCAGGCCAGAACGCAAAGTCCGAAAACGGCCAGCGCCGCCCCCGGCCTCAGGCCGAACAACAGCGGTTGAGGATGCTTGAGCGTTCTAAGAAAGTGGAGTTTGCCCGTAAGCCTCGAATAGAGGAGCAAAGCCGCTATCATCAGATCGACAGCCAGGACCCAGAGATACAGGTGGTCAATCTTACTGAGCAAAAGAAGTCTTTTTTTCATGGGTTTCTCTATTTGTACCTCCCTATCATTGTGAAATGAGTCCGGTTGATGCCTCAGTTTTTCACATTGGAACTGTCTCTTTCTTTACCTCGCATCTTGCGCGAGGATGCGTTGGCCTCAGCAAACATCGTTCCAGAAGGCGTGGTATCAATTTATGTAATAATAGTAAATGGATACGCGAAAGATAATGGCGGTGGGGAGCTGAAATGACATTTGCGGGCGACAACGGCCGTAACCAAAAAGATTCACATCTGAGGGGAAAAATAAAAAGCAAGAAAAGTCAAAAGAAATGCAAAAAGCAAAAGGCAAAAGTACGGGGATTTGCCCTCATCCTTTTGCCCTTTGTCTCCGGCATCTCGCGGATCGCTTCCGCCGTTTGTCTGTAACTTTTTACTTATTACTTTGGTTAACCCGGTCTTTGATTCGTTTGACATTCCCGCGGCCCAGGCCCTTCACTTCGCACCCCAGCTCGAAGTAGCGCCTGATTTGCGCATCGGAAAGAATCCCGAAACAATCAACCACGGCAACAGGCTTTCCGGTCATCTCCAGAAGGTCGTCGGGGGATATCTCGAGGTAGGCTTCGTGGCGTACGGCAAAGACGACGGCATCGGCGCCGCGCACCGTTTCTTTCATCTCCTTGTTGACGGAAAGCTTTTTGAGATTTTCCTGGTTTCGGAAAAACCTCGCCCAGGAATGGCCCGGAGCAGGGTAGGTGTCCTGTTTTTCAAATTCCCACCAGTGTTTGACATAGGGGTCGTGGACGGAGATATCCGCCCCCATCTCGGCAAGCTTGCGAACGAGCAGCTCTGAGCCGCTGTAGCGCGTATCGCCTACGTCTTCCCTGTAGGAAGCCCCGAAAACGGCGACCTTGCAGGCGGCGACAATTTTCCCCATATTCCGCAGTGCGTCGCGAACCAGACGCGCCACGTGCAGCGGTCGTGTATCGTTAATGTCAATCGCCTGTGGGGTGATTTTGAAGATGTTGTCCTCAAACCCGAGAAGGGTCTGGTAAGCCCAGATTCCCAGCCCCCCGTCCTTGGGCAGGCAATAGCCACCTATGCCCGGTCCGGGGAATATAATGTTCGAATGGGTCGGTCGTACTTTTATGGCGTCTATGACCTTTACCAGGTCGACGCCGTTTCGTTCGGCAAAGACGCTCCATTCGTGCAGAAACGCCAGGATGGTCGCCCGGTAGGAGTTTTCGATGACCTTGCAGGTTTCGCTCTCCATGGGAGATTCGAGTACGGTCAGAGGGAATTTTTCCACATTGAGGATTTCGGAAAGGAAAATCTCCACTCTGCGCCTGGACTCTTCGTTTACTCCGCTGCACACCCTCCAGAAATCCCGGATCGAAGAGACGTAGTTTTTCCCCGGCATGACCCTTTCGAAGGAATGGGCCAGAAGGGGTTCGACCTCGATGCCCCTGGTCTGGAATGCCTTCTTGATGATGGGGTAGGCAACGTACTGGGTGGTGCCCGGCGGGACCGTGGTCTCGATCAGGACCAGGCATTCGGGAGGGATCTTATCGCCTATCACCTTGAGGCAATCTTCGAGTGCGGCGATATCGGCGCTGCCCTGGCGGACATTTCCAAGCGTTTCCTTCTGATAGTCGCACTGCACGTCCACTATCACGACGTCGGCAAGCGAAAGGACTTCATAGGTGTAGGTGGCGATGAGCGTTTTTTTCTCGGTTACGCACCTTCGAATGAGAGGCGCCACTTCAGGATCTTCGGCTTCAACGGGAGCAATCCCCCGGTTGAGGTACTCTATTTTCCAGTAGGACCTTGGCGATGGCCGCTGCATGCCGATGACGAACTTGCCGGATTTTCCCGTCGCCTTGTCCACCGAGTCCGCCACGACTCCGGCCATCACGGCGCCCACAAACCCGACGCCCATAACCACTACGATCTGCCGCCCCATCCCCCGCTGTTCCGCGACAACCGTGCGGAGCCTGGCGATTTCCTCTTCATGCTCCGATTCTTCGGGAACGGGGAAACTCTCACCTGCGGGGCACGTGGAAAAAAGAGTGTTTTGCACTTCAGGGTCCTGGAACGCTTTGTTCTGCATTTTTGCCTCGTCCTTTCGTGGTTAAATAACGCGCCAATCTATATCAGATTTTAAAATTGTACAACGAGATGGCCCGTGAACCTGCCTCTTTTAAATCCCCCCTTGCCCCCCTTTGCAAAAGGGGGGATTCGGTCCAGCCTCGGGTCGGGTTTTCGGATGGACGCTACACTACTATCGGCGGTGGGGGGCGAAAACATGATATTGACAAAGCGAAAAAGTAGCCCCATCCACCGATTCACCGGATCTTTCGTATTTTTTCGGCATATAGCTTTTGAACCGCTTCGAGTGATTCCGGGGTGTCGACTCCGGTGACTTCTTCTTCCGGCGCACAGACCATCCCCACGCGCAGCCCGTCTGCGTGCATCATCTCCGCCAGGTCGGTTAGGAAGTATTCCCTGATGGTGACCCATTGGCCCTCCCGCTGCTTTTTCACTTCGTGGGGCCTCAATTCCATGCGGTCCATATAGCCGGGCAGGAGGCTTCCCTTGACTGCATAGACGCCTGCGTTGCAGTATCGGAGCTTTTCCCTTCTTTCGACCGGAAAGTCCTTCCAGTATTTCCATTCCACGATCCCGGAAATCTTCTCGCCCTCCATTTCGATCATGCCGTACTGCGCTCTGTCCCGGCATTCGAACCCCAGAAGAACCAGGTCGCAGGCATCCAGCCGATTGAGGAGTTTCGAGTAGGTGGCCGCGCGAATGAGGGGCACGTCTCCCATCGTGACGATGACGCTCTCGGCGCGACAGGAGCCAAGAAAGGATCGGGCGGCCAAAAGCGCGCCCCCTGTGCCGTTTGTCTCCGGCTGGGGGATGAAATAGATGCCGGGTCGTTCTACGGCATCGCGCACCTCTTGGGCGCAGTGGTTCACCACGATTCCCCTGGGGCCTTCCGGTAAATTGTCGAGGACCTCCTGCAGGAGCGGGTGAGATCCTTCGTATCGTGTTGACCCCGCAACGAGGGGCAGAAGGGTTTTATTGCCCGAATACCCCGTCATGCGTGTGCCACGCCCCGCGGCGAATATGATGCTTGCAACCGTGCTCATTTCTTCTGTGCCTTGTCCTTCAGCTGGTAGTAATGCAAAACGGCCTTTTCCTGCTCCTTGCAGGTGACCGAGAAGTGGTGAGTGCCGTCATTGTT
>JAKAJS010000113.1 GCA_021813685.1 Deltaproteobacteria bacterium
TCTACCAGGTGGACGCATTCACTTCCGGGGTTTTTTCCGGAAATCCGGCGGCCGTGTGCCCGCTGGAGAAGTGGCTTCCCGATTCCACACTCCAGGCCATCGCAGCGGAAAACAACCTCTCCGAGACGGCCTTTGTGGTACCGCGCGACGGGGAATTCGAGCTGAGATGGTTTACCCCCCTTGTCGAAGTGGCCCTCTGCGGGCATGCTACGCTTGCCGCCGCCTTCGTGCTCTTCGAGCTTCGCGGATGGGCGGGTAAGACAATTTCCTTTGAGACCCGCAAGAGCGGAAAACTCCTCGTGGAAAAAAAAGGCGACCTGTTGGAAATGGACTTTCCTTCCAGGCCGCCAAACCGCGAGATGCCTCTTGCGGGCTTTCGCGGGGTGTTCGGCGAGGCTTTGGAGAAGGTGCTGGGCTCCGAGGAGGATATTCTCGCTGTCCTGGATACCGAGAAATCCGTTCGGGACCTCATACCCGATATGGCCGCACTTGCCGCCCTCGACTGCCGTGGAATCATCGTAACGGCAAGGGGGGAGAAAAGCGATTTTGTCTCCCGCTTTTTTGCCCCTGCGGTGGGCGTTCCGGAAGACCCGGTCACGGGGTCGGCTCACAGCGTGCTCACGCCCTATTGGGCCGGGCTGCTCCGCAAGAAGGAACTCCACGCGCTGCAGGTTTCCGCACGGGGCGGAGAGCTCTTCTGCAGGGATCTGGGCGAGCGCGTCAACATTGCGGGCCGGGCCGTCCTGTACCTGGAGGGAACGATCTCGATCTAACCAGTCTGCGTCCGGAAACCCGGCAGAGACGATTTTATTTGAAGGCCATGCCTTTAAAGAAAGTGTAGCAGAAGACGCCGTCCTGCCGGCTGGCCCGGTAGAGACCCGCAATACCCCTGGTCCAGGTCTCTTCGTCAATCAGATTGAGGGCAAGGGCCTCCTCCCTGACGCCTTCGACCATGGCGATGAACGTCTTTCGGGTAAATCCTTCCACCATCGCGGGTTTGCTCGAATCCACATAGATCATCTGCGGCGAAACAGATACTTCGCGGAATCCGGCGGCGCAAAGCAGTGGATAGAGTTGGCGGCCGATCAGAGAATTCCCTTTCTTTCCAGCCTGTATTTCGATAAGGCAGCGAACCGCAAGATCTGCCTCTTCGCTTCGGGGGTGACAGTAGTAGGAGCCGTGGTCCCCTTCTATAACCGTTACAGACCCGCCGGTTTTCAGTACGCGCTTTAACCTGGCCAGCGCGGTTGCAGGATATTCGAGATGCTCCAGGAGGAAGCATACGTATAGATGATCGAAACTCTCATCATCGTAAGGCAGTTCAAAGATATCGGCGACCTCCGGAGTCACGTTCGACAGACCCTGCGAGGTTACTTTTTCCCGCGTTTTTTCGATCGATTCCTCCGATATGTCAATGGAGGTGAAGTGTGCATCAGGACTGTTGGTTGCCAGGATCACCGTTTGGGCTCCAACGCCGCAGCCCGCTTCCAGGACTCGACTTCCCGGCGGAAAAGGACGCGCCGGGTGCAAAAGTCCGGCCAGCATATTTGCCTGATCTCTTAGCCTGTCGGCTTCCATATCCGAATAGCCGTGAACGTACGCCTTCATGCCTGCCACCTCCAACACCGAAAGAGTTCCCGTCAGAAGAAAAAACCTCAACTCATCGTGGCGGCATTGTGCGCTCGGAGACTGCGCCCGTATTGTATAAAATTGCTGTATTGCCCCGGGGTGATTCCGAAAATGCGTTTGAAGCGGCGTGAAAAGTGGCTCTGGTCAACAAAACCCGTTTCGCAGGCAGTGGCTGCTATGGACCATCCGCTCGCCAAAAGTTCCCTGGCCCTTCTCAGTCTTACCTGGTTCAGGTATGCGTGGGGAGGAACGCCCATTTCCCTGGCAAAAACGCGAATAAAGTGGAACGTACTCATATTCCCGATAGATGCAAGATCCCTGATGGAAATATCTTCGCTATAGTTTGCCTCGATGTATTCCCGCGTCTTCAGCACGATGTGATGTTCCCTGCCGATTGAGTGAGGTAGGTTGCGCGCAGCAATTCCAGGTCTGGCAGTGCTGCAACCCGCCACATCTTGACGAGCTCCTTTGTGGGCCGAAGGACCATGTCCGATTGCTCCATCGCTCATGGAAAATAATCTCTATTATTTCAAAATCCATGCGATTTCAAAAGAAGATTCGCGGAAAGCCCTGTTTGTCCATCGGGGCGCATGGAGTCGGTAGACTACTTCGAGCTTACGATCGTCTGTAGGTTTACTGCGTCTGTCGTACAACCCGGTCTAAGGAGCCGGGAAAATCCCCCGAACCAGGATCGAAAGGAACAGAGATGAAGAAGGAGGGCAGATTTTTGAACCTGGAACGTGAAATCTCTTTTTCCATATGGCCCGGCGCAGTTTGCCGGTTTCAGGTTCGCTCCATTTTGAGCACCCTTTTCCGGATATCCTGCTGGTCGGCTCTCGCCTGGCTTGTCTGGAACCGTCTCTTAGCCGGCTTCTTCAATACGGGAAACGTCGGCCTCCTGCTCGCCATCGCCATGGGGTCCTTTCTGCATGTCATGTCGGTCATTCTGCAGGACCCCGAATCCTGACAATTGAGTTTCCAGACCGCACGAAAGAGTTTGACAAGGCAAATCGTTTAAAGCTACAGTATAGCGGTATTATAGCCGTTCCTCCTCTGGTTGCGCTACGTTTTCCGCGCTCCAACTCTTTGAGCTCCCATTCCGGCTGAGATTTCATCATGGAACCGGGCCCGTAGGCGAAGGGCCTTGCAGTGCCAGGAAGTGCATGAAAAAGACAGGATAAACCCGGATTTCCCGGAAAGGAGAAAGAGCTATGAAGCTCAAACAGCTTGTCGTATCCATCGAGAATTCCCCCGGCCGCCTGTACCAGGTGGCTGCTGCACTCGGTGAGGCGGGGATAAATCTGAGAGCGCTAAACCTTGTGGACACCGGGGAGTTCGGCCAACTGAGGCTGCTGGTGTCCGATATCGCCAAGGCCCGGCGAATTCTCATGCAGCTGCAACTGCCCGCGTTTGTAAACGAAGTGGTGGCTTTTCTCATCCCCGATGTCCCCAAAAGCCTGGCCAATATCCTGGGACCACTGACCGATGCCGGAGTATTCGTCACCAGCATGTACTCTTTCATCGGTGTGGCCGGAGAAGACAAGGCAGTCATGATCTTCCGGTTCACGGACAACGACAAGGCAATAGAAATCTTGCAAAAAATTGGTGTAACGATTCTGGACGAAAAGGCTTTCGGCATACTCGAAGGCGGCGGCGCATAGGAAGGGGGCAGGCTATGAGTGAAACGGGTGCTGGCTTTGTGGCCAAAAAAATTGCGGTAGTGGGGGCCGGGCCGGTCGGTTGCATCGTTGCAGCCTTCCTGTCGAAGGGCGGCTACGACGTTACCCTTTGCGACGTCATCCCCGCCCTGGTCGATCCGGCGGCAACCACGGGCATTTACATCGAGGGGGCGGAGAATCTGCACCAGAAGGTTCCCCATATCTGCCACGGAGTCGATGAGCTGAGGCATGTGGATCCGGACGTGATTTTCGTTACCGTAAAAGCGATCGCACTGCCGCTGATCGTCTCGGCGCTCGAGGATTTCCACCGGGAAGGCAGGTACCTGATCAGCTGGCAAAACGGGATAGACACCGAACTGGAGATCGCGAAACGACTCGGGAAAAAGCCGGTGATCCGGGGCGTGGTGAACTGGGGATGCGGGCTGAAAGGGCCCTGCAGGGTGGAAATGGGGTTCCACCATCCACCGCACTATCTGCAGGAACTTGCGCCGCAATCGGCCCCTGCGACCATTGAGATCGCCCGGATACTCACCGAATGCGGCCTGCCCACGGAGCACACCGATAAGATCATCCCCATGGTGTGGCGAAAGTCGGTGCTGAACGCCTGCATGAACCCGGTGTGTGCGGTCACGGGCCTGACGATGTCCCAGGCAATGGGAGATCCGATCATCTTCGGAATCGTCGATTCGCTGGTAAAAGAGTGCATCAAGGTGGCGCGCGCCAATGAAATTTTTCTGGGCCACGATTTCTACCCGCATGCCATCGAGTACATGAGAACCGCGGGCAGCCACAAGCCTTCGATGCTGATGGACATCGAGGCAGGCAGGCGCACCGAGATCGACTTCATGAACGGCAAGTTCGTCGAATATGGCAGGCAGGCTGGAATCGAGACCCCATTCAACACTACGCTGCAATCGCTTGTAAAGGGGCTCGAATCGACGGTGGAGGCCAAAAGACGGAATGCTGCGCCGCTTGGAACCGCAAAGAAATGAAGCCTATTTTTGTCGGCGTCGATGTAGGCTCTTCGCGCACCAAGGTCGCTCTTCTGGATGGGAACAGGAATCTTCTCGGGTATGCGGTGCGAAAATCGGGGGTCGATTTTTCGAAAACCGCGCTCGAAGGGTTACAAGAGTCGCTGGAGATGGCCGGACGGAGTGAGTCGGACATCTCCCGCGCGGTTTCAACAGGCTACGGCAGAGCCAATGTAACTTTTGCCGCCGAGACGAAAACCGAGATCGGGTGCCACGCCCGGGGCTGCTATCACTATTTCCCCGAGGCCATCACGGTGATCGATATCGGAGGGCAGGACAACAAGATCATTCGGGTGGACGAACAGGGTCGCCGTACCGGGTTCAAGATGAACCGCAAATGCGCGGCGGGCACTGGTGCTTTCCTCGAAGAGATGGCCTCACGGCTCGACATCGCCATCGGTGACATGGACGCTCTGGCAAGGGAGTCCACGGAAATGGTCAAGCTGGGCAGCTTTTGCACCGTTTTTTCGGCTACCGAGGTGCTCGAAAACATTCGAAACGGGAAAAAGGTTGCCGATATTGTCAAGGGAGTTTTCTTTTCGATGATCCGGCGGGTTCTGGAAATGGATTCGCTTTCGGAAAATGTGGTCATGACGGGAGGTGTTGTGGCAAACAACCCCTACATCGTCACCATGACCGAAGAAGAGATCGGGCGAAGGATATGGGTGGCCGAACACCCGCAGTTGACCGGCGCGATCGGGGCCGCCCTCTATGCCATGGAGGCCTCGAAGAGCGGGGAAGGAGTCCTGGGTGGCTGAAAAGGAAGTGAGAGCGAAGCGGCTCAAAACCGCCTCGGATATCGCAAAGTTCATGGCCGATTACTACTACGAACTCGATGAGGCGTCAAAATCCGGAAAGCAGAAAATTGCCTGGTGCACGAGCGTGGGGCCAGCGGAAATCCTTCGGGGCATGGGATTTCTTCCCTATTTCCCGGAGACGCACGCGGCGCTCATCGGGACCAGGAAGCTTGCGGCCGACTATATCCCCTCGGCCAACGCCCTGGGATATTCGCCCGACATCTGCTCCTATCTTACGGCCGATATCGGCGCATACGTCGCAGGCGCGACCCCGCTTTCCAAGGCCTTTCCCGGAATCGAGCGGATTCCGGGGGCCGATGTCTTCGTCTACAACACCAACCAGTGCCGTGATGTGCAGGACTGGTTTTCCTGGTATGCCAAAAAGTTCAAAGCGCCTCTTCTGGGGGTGGAAACCCACAGGAACATCGAACAGGTGACCCCGGCCCACGTCTCCTCGATCGCCTCGCAGATGGAGGCTTTGATCGAACCTCTCGAAAAAATCGCCGGGCGCAGGTTCGATATGGGCGAGCTGAAAAACGCCATCGAGCTTTCCCGCCAATGCTCGGTGCTCTGGGAGAAGGTCCTTGCGACAGCCTCTGCGGTTCCTTCCCCCCTCACCTTTTTCGATTCGACCACGCTCATGGGACCTGCGGTCGTTTTCAGAG
>JAKAJS010000284.1 GCA_021813685.1 Deltaproteobacteria bacterium
CCCTACACGCAAACCCTGGCTGTTCAAGGTGTCCCACATCGTGGGGATCAGGCGGGAGCGCGCATTGGTATATTGAAAATTGTAGGCCCCCTCAACCATTTCCAGGAAGTCGAAGAGGCCGTGCTTCCCGGGATTTTTCCCGGTCATGAAAGATGTCCATGCCGAAGGAGTTACCGGTGGAAGAGTGGAGGTGAGCAGACCGCGGACCCCTTGATTGAGAAGCCGCCCCAGATTGGGCAGTCTCCCTTGTTGCACCAGACCCTCAATAACTGCTAATTCTGCACCGTCCAATCCTACGATCAAAAGCCGCGGCGGCCTGCTTAGTTTAGTCTCTGCCATGAATGCTCCCCCTCCTTCAGAAAAGGTGCTCTCTTCCCTGGTGTTTTCTCCGGCCCCGGCTGAGCAACCGACCCTCGTTCACTGATACCTTCCAGCCGCTATGTCGCATTCCTTTTGAGGAACTCGCCGTAGTCGAGAACGATCCGGGGCGTCTTCTTGAGCTTGGCGCGCAATGTAAACAACTCCCTGAAAGCTTTGAAAATCACCCTCAAATTGGCCCCGGTCTGCTGTCCTTTTGTCCTCGGGAAATGGGTCACCGGGATCTCCTTTATCCGAAACCCCATTCTCACAATCTGCGACAGGATTTCGGTATTCACCATCGCTCCGACGGATTCTATTTCGATGTTGTCGAAAATATAGCTTTTGAAGAGTTTGAAAGCGCAGTCAATGTCGCGCACTTTCAATCCGAGAACGACCCTCACCAACCTGTTCCAGCACCAGGCATTGAGCTTTCTGTGCCATTTGTCATGCCGCCTGGCCCTGTAACCGATAACGGCGTCGTATTGTTCGGCCCAGACCAAAAGCAGCAAGAGCTCCGTTATGTGGAACTGAAGATCGGAGTCGCAAAAAAAAATCAGGTCGTAGCGCGCCACACTGAAACCGGACCTCAACGCAGCCCCATACCCTTTATTTTTCTCATGATAAACCTGTCGTATCCTCTCATCGGCCTCCGCCATCTCCTCGATTATCTCACCTGTACGATCAGTGCTTCCATCGTTCACAATGATAATTTCCATCTTGTCGAACATGTTGTCGGCATATTTCAAAACCTGAGATATGGCATCCTGAATATTTGCCTCCTCATTATATGCAGGAAAAATAATGGATATGCTCTGATCGCACTTTAACGCCATGCCGTTTCTCCCTCTATCAGCAGGGATCCTTCCATATTACAACTTGTCCTGTACCGATAAACAACCTTGACCGAGACATGTCCTCACATCACCGCGATTGTCGATACCAGGGTGCATCTCATTTTTATTGGCCTCGCGCAGTATGAATCTTCTTCTACGGTCCGGAAAATTTATCGGTAGTTCACTCACTCTCCTATCATCTTTGAGAACAAATGCCATTTTTGCCTTCATTTCTGGAGGTATAGAGTCTACAGCGTCATCTCGTTTCATATTAGCATCCCCCCGAATGTTTTCGGCAGGTATTGAAATAGTGCCTGCTCCAAATTGCTTCAACCCGGTCGTATAATTCCCTGTTCCCCGCTGCGACCACTCAAGCCCTTCACCTGTTGGTAAAGCCGTTATATCCGGCCTCCCATCGTCTTTTTCTCTCCGGTATTTACCGGTATATTTTCTTGTCTCATTAGTTAGGTATAAACGTTAGTACAGTCAAGGCATAACGAACTAAATAATGATGTCTATCCTCGCACAATCATTCTCCCCGGGGCCGGCCGTGCGCCGAATCGGGCCGGTGCGACTAAGCCCTGGCAACAGCCTCCGCTCGTTTGGGCCGAAATCGCCTGAATCGGGAGGATACGCGTTTCGGGGTATCGATAAAATTATGTTATTTTTGCAAGCCCGTTCAGTTGACATTTACTATCCCTAACCTCAATATTACCTATACACTCGGAAATGGAGAAAGTGAGGGCTCACGCACAATGCATGCTTTTGTGTCCCGGATATGGATATTGCGAACTTCATCGCGGAGTATACGAATAACTTGATTAATATTGTGATGGATAGTTGCCGTTATGATACCTATTGTACGGCAAAGATTGCGGACATCGATTCGTACACAGGATTGAACAATGGCTGAAAACAGGAAAGAAGGCGAGAAGCCAAAACATTCGGTTTGGAAATGGGTCCTGGCCGGCGTTCTTATCATTTTGTTGCTGGCACTTGGAGTGTATACGGGGACCTATGTGTTTCGCACCTACCCGCAGTTTTCCCCGAAAGCCGGAATGCCCGTCGCCGTGCAGGTGGAAAAGGTCGCCGTGAAGAACCTTTCCGAAACAGTGGGAGCTCTCACAACGACCGTGCCGTTCACTATAGTCAATGTCCACAGCAACATTTCGGCAACCATCGCGAAAATGCCTGTGAGGCTGGGCGAGGAGGTGACGCCGCAAACCGTTGTGGTGCAGTTGGACGATCGGCAGTACAAGGCCGGATTGGAGCAGGCGAAATCCAACCTTCACTCTGCCATGGTGCAACTGGCGATCGCGAATCGCAATCTGGCGAGCTACAACTATCTCTACAATCGCAAATTGGTATCCCTGGCGCAACTGCAACAATACCAGCAGGCAAGCGCCACCGCTGAATATGCTGTGCAGACGGCCAAAAAAGATGTTGTGCAGGCGCAAATACTTCTGGAGGGCACCAGGATCTACTCTCCCATCTACGGAGTGCTCAGCACCCAAATAGCCCATGTCGGCGAATGGGTGGAACCGAACAGTCTTTTAGTCACAATCGGCCAAACGTCCCCTGTTCTGGCCATGGCCAACGTACCAGAAGAAAAGATCGACGCGGTTTCGGTCGGCCAATCCGCACGTGTCACTTTTGACGCGTTCCAGGGCCGGACATTCAGCGGCAAAGTCTATAAGATCGACGCCAATACCAACCCGAATACCCGTACATTTCCGGCCTATATTGAGCTGCCGAACGAACACCAGTCCTTGCGCCTGGGGCTTACCGGCTACACGGTCATGGAGCACCGGGTGCAGGCTTTGGCCGTACCTTCGGTCGCAGTCATCGATTTATTCGATAAACCCATGGTTTTCGTGGTGAAGGATAAAAAGGCATGGCTCCGCCACATTGCTCCGGGAGGGATCGCATCGGGCTACACATGGATCAGGCAGGGACTCGGAGCCGGCGACCAGGTAGTCATAGCCGGACAGAGATATTTGAAAGAAGCGGAGCCGGTGAATGTGATGCAGAAATTGCATCCTGAGCTGCCCGCCCGGCTTCAGCCTGCTGCAGAGAAAAACTAGCGGGTATGGTGTGCAATGAGCCGCGAATACAGAAAAGTACCGAAAAATTTGCTCGCGACCGGAATCGGCGAGGTGATGGGGACCATTCTGGGGTTTTGCGCCACGATATTGAGCGCGCGCTACCTGGGGGTCGACGGGTTCGGCCGGCTCACCCTCTATATGGGGGCGGCCTTTGTCTCCTGGTCCATAATGGAGGCGGGCCTGATGAACATCCTGGTCCGGGAGTTGAGCACGCGGCTAAAAGACCCCGTCGAATACGACTCTTTTCTGGGGGCTTTTCTGTGCCTTATTCACTGGGTCTGCGGGGCACTTTTCGCAATCGCGGGCATCCTCGCCCTGATCATGAACACGTCGGGGGATTTTAGATACATCCTGCTGCTGCTGAGCATTTGCATCACGGCGATGCTGCAAGCGTTGAGCATGGCATCGGTGGTGCGGGCGCATGAAGACATGGAGTATTTTTCCATGGGCTTCATCCTCAGAAATCTCTTCCTGGTAAGCGCGATCATTGTCGTGACCCGTCTGGACGCAGGCTTTCTGGCCATTGTCGCCGCCTGGGCCTGCTCGTACATCTTCCTGTGGCTGTTTCTCCGGGTGGTGGTAAAACTGCGCTACCGCATCCCCCGGCCGGTTATCGACACCGCCAATTGGAAATACATACTCACGGAGGCGCTGCCTCTCGGCCTGGGGCAGATTTTCCGCCGTTTCGCAAACCTTATCGATGTTTTTATCCTCAGGGCGCTCAGTACGCTCAGCAACGTCGGCCTCTTTTTCTGCGCCTACCGTTTCATAATGGTGCTCTCCGGGACGGCGGGAACCATGGGAATCGCTTTTCTGCCCGTGTTTTCCCGGCTGGCTGCAACCCGAGGCGAGAGGCTGGATAAAGGGCTGGAAAAAGGATTGTTGTTTCTAATCGTCGCAGCGATCCCTCTTACCACCCTCTTTTTCATATACAGTAAAGAGATCGTAGTATTATTTTTTGGCCCCAAATTCGCGGCGGCGCAGGGCGACCTGCGGTTGCTCTCATTTACTCTCCTGTTAATTTTCCCCGGAAGCCTTTTTCTGCATATTTTCACCGCTACCGGCAAACAGAGGCTTTGGGCCTTTTGCACCGGCGCCTGTCTGCTCATCAACGCGTTGGTCGATGTTTTGCTGATCCCCCATTTGGGTCACCGGGGAGCAGTCTATGGGACCATGTCGGGCGAGGTGATACAATTCGGCACGGGCATCTACCTGATGTACCGCCTGGGGTTCAAGATGTCGCTCCACAGGCTGCTCGTTCGTCCCCTGCTGGCCGGATTGTCGGTCGGGGCGCTGCTCTACGGCTTTCCCGGCGTTTCTTTGGCGGCGATAGGCGTACACGCTGTCTTGGCCTTGATCTCGTACGGACTTTTGTTGTGGGTCCTGCGGGTTTTTACCATAAAAGACTTTACCGCCTTGTTACCAAAAAGGGCTTATGGAGAACGATAACTTGACCGAGAAGGCGCCTGACAAAAGGGGGAATTTTCCCCGCCGCAGAGTGATTGCAAGTTGTCTTTTGCTGGTCGCGGGGGCGGTGGTGAGCTGGGTGCTGCTGCCCCTGGAGGGGCGGGTGTCGGGCATGCGGCTGGCGCTCTGGGGGCCCTGGTTTGGCCGCCAACTCCCTCATGCCACCCTTTTTTCTTTTGGCGGGCTGTGTCTTGTTACCGCTCTCCTGATCGTTCTCATAAGCTTATCCCCCTGGCGCAGGCATCCCCTTCCCTGGCTTGTCGCCGGCCTTGGCGCAAGCTTCATCGTGATTTTTTTCGTACTCCGGATGGCAGGACGCCTCGACGATCTGACCTATCTCTGGGACCAGTACAGACAGATGGAAGGCGTTGTCACTTTTACCACCAAGTATGCGAATTTTTCCCCCCAGGTCATTACGGCAGGAAATTATACCGATCTTAATCTTCAATTTATCAGCCTGCCGGCAAGGATATTCTACGACGTGGATTTCATGTCCTGGGGGCAGGTGTTCGCGTCAATAGCGGCCGGGCTGATTCTCTCCGTTTTCTTTTCGTTGGTAACGTGTGGACGGCGAGTGTGGTGGGCGACCGCCCTGGCGGCCGGCCTGTGTGTGTCCGTCCTTCTGGGCGGCTGGGGGTTTGTGATGCGGGACCGGTTGCTCCAAAGAGCCGGCGGGGCCATAGCGGGGGGGCACTACGTGAGGGCGGAGCAAATCCTCACAAACCTTGGCAAGCGATACCCCGACGTTTGGGGATGGGCGCCCTACGCGCTCCTTGTGGGAGAAGTCGACCAGTGCCTGCATCGGGACACTCCCGCGCTCCATTTTTACCGGGCAGCCGGACTTACGCAAATGTTCATCGATCATCCGGCCGCAAAGACGAACTCCGGAGCGATTTCCAGGATGCGCACGGAGTGGCTTGAGGCTGCGAGTGCCCGGGAACCCGAACTCAGGCGTCTTTCCCGCGATCTGATGAGCTGGTCTTTTGTGGTGCAGGGTTTGCAGGCCTATAAGGGGCAAAAACCGGACGT
>JAKAJS010000106.1 GCA_021813685.1 Deltaproteobacteria bacterium
CCGATCTACCCGAAAAGGGCAACGAGCGCTATGATCAGCCGCTTTTCCGAAGCGGCACCGTTTGGTTTCAAATCGGGAAGCACCCCATCGCGGAGCGGTTCGATCGGTTTTTCCACGTGAATCATTCCAGAAATGAACCTTGAAGAATGGGCCTGCCGCGAGTAAATTCGGCCGCACTCATGCGCCGCGTTCCCTCCATCTGGAGCTCTCCCAGGCACAGCGACCCGCCGCAGCCCCCTGCGACGATAAGACCGCAATCCCCCATCCCTATCACCTCGCCGGCGCTCCCTGCGGCATCCCAGGAGACCGAAGCGGCGCCAAAGCACTTCACCCGTTTGCCCCCCAGAAGAAACCAGGCGCCCGGCGCAGGATCGAATGCGCGGACCTTGTTTATAATCTCTTTCGCCGCAGAATTCCAATCAATCCGCAGTTCCTCCTTCGTTACGGGAGGGGCGTAGGTGGCGAGCCGCCCGTCCTGGGCATGAGGGGAAATGCGTCCCGCACTCCAGTCGCCAAGCGCTTCCAGGAGAAGTTCGGCACCCTTTTCGGCAAGGTTTTTATACACCGTACCGAACGTATCCCGGGGGCCGATCGGTTCTTCTTTTTGCACGAGCACCGGGCCGGTATCGAGCCCCGCATCGAGAAGCATTATGGAGATGCCTGTGAGGGCTTCCCCGGCTAATATTGCTCGTTGAATGGGCGCCGCCCCCCGGTAGTGGGGCAAAAGCGAACCGTGAATGTTGAGCGCCCCGAGTGGAAAAAGATCGAGGAAAGATTGCGGCAGAATTTGACCAAAGGCCGCGACGACCGCACACCGCGCTCCGCAGGAGCGAACAGCCTCGAGCGCCTCGGCGCTCCGGAGTCGTTCCGGCTGGTAGACGGGAAGCCCCTCTTCGACCGCCAACATTTTGACCGGAGAATGACGGATTTTTCGCCCCCTGCCGCTTGCCCGATCGGGTTGCGTTATCACGAGACGGATATCGGCTCCGGACTCGATCAATTTTCGCAGGCAGGGAACGGCGAATTCAGGTGTTCCGAAAAATACTAATCCAGGCACAGTTCGGATTCCGTCCTCTCCTCCCTTTTCTTTTTCCATCTTCTTTTAAAAATATCCCGGGAGATCGCACTGATCCGGTCGATAAACAATTTGCCCTCCAGGTGGTCGATTTCGTGCTGTAAAGCGATCGCGAGAAGCCCGTCGGCGGCTATTTCGATAGGATTGCCCCGGCGGTCCAGCCCCTGCACCACGACTTCCTGGCAGCGGGTTACGCCCGCGAAGTACCCGGGGATGCTTAGACAGCCTTCCTCGGACTTGGTCTTCCCGGTGGCGCTCACTATTTCGGGATTTATCAGCACTATCAGCCCGGAACTCTCCTCCCCACGCTCCACGTCGAGAACCACCAGTCGTACGGGCCGCCCTACCTGGTTTGCCGCAAGACCTATTCCCGGCGCTTCGTACATCGTTTCGATCATGTCGTCTATGAGACGCTCGATGGAGGCGTCGATGCTCTCGATGCGCGCGGCCTTCTGGCGTAACACCGGGTCCGGATATATCGATATGGGTAGAAGCGACACTTTTTTGTCTTCCTTGTATTGCAATTCACCTCACACGGCAACGCCGCAGGCTTCATTGTAAATTTTTGCGCCGCCTTTTTCAACAAGCGTTCGCGTGCGTGCAGGGGGATTCTATGGACTCTATGTCACGCGAAGACGCGAAGACGCGAAGGAAAAAAGAATTTCGTGGTTTTCGGGGGATAGCGGCATAGATCGTGCTTTTTCAGATCTAGCGCAGAGCCGGGTTTCTCCGCCTCCCGGTTCCCGAGAAGCGCGCAAGTTATCCGAAGGCAGAGCCCCTGGCGGCAGGGGAAGGCAAAAAGGAGCCCCCGGTGCAATACGGCAATTCCCCGGAAAATCTGCAGGTAAGCGTCATAATCCCGGCCAGAAACGAAGAGCGGGGAGTAGCCTCGATAATCGCAAGGATCCGCAAAGTCCTGGGCGAAACCGGGCGCAGCCATGAAATCATCGTCGTAGACGACGGCTCCTCGGACCAGACCGCCGAAGTCGCCAGTGAAGCCGGAGCGATCGTTGTGTGCCACCCCTACAACATAGGAAACGGTGCGGCGATCAAGACCGGTATCCGCCATGCCAGGGGCGCCTCTCTCGTAATGCTCGACGCCGACGGGCAGCACCCGCCCGAAGAGATCCCGGCGCTCCTCGAAATGCTCGAAAAATACCACATGGTCGTCGGCGCACGGGGTGCGGGCTCGAAAAGCAGCCTGCACCGCGACTTTGCCAACAGGATCTATAACCGGTTTGCCTCCTACGTGTGCGGCCGCCGTATCGACGATCTCACCTCCGGCTTTCGGGCCGTGCGGGCCGGGGTGGCCAAGGAATTCGTAGCCCTGCTACCCAACACCTTCTCCTACCCCACGACCATTACTCTGGCAACCGTGCGCTCGGGCTACAGCCTGGCCTACCTGCCCATACAGAGCCCCGCGAGGGTTTCGGGCACCAAGAGCAAAATCCGGCTCCTGCGGGACGGAACGCGCTTTTTCCTCATCATTTTCAAAATCACGACCCTCTATTCGCCCATGAAGATTTTCCTGCCCTTCGGGGCGTTTACCTTCCTTACCGGTCTGGCCTACGGCCTCTACAGGATTTTCGCGCTAAACGGCCGCTACGGTCCAACCTCCCAGATGCTCATGGTGTTCGCCGTCCTGATTTTTCTCATAGGGCTCGTCTCCGAGCAGATCTCGCAGCTGCGCTTCGACCGCAGCATTCCCTTCGCCGGAGAAAAACAAAGAAGGTATACCGGTCCGGACAGACGCATGGGAGAGCGCCGCGGCGGCGAGCCGCCGCGGCCGGGTGGCCAGGCCGAAGCGCCGCTGCCTTCGGCGGCGGCGGGGCCATTGAGTGAGCCAGTCGGTCCTACCGCCCGGAGGCTAAGAAGTTAGGACAAAAGAGCGGGGGCGATCGCCCCCGCTCTTTTGCTTGCTTGATTGCGGGAAAATCGGATCCCACCGCCTCAATTAATACATGTCATCCATGCCCATACCGCCCATACCGCCCATACCACCCATTCCTCCGCCGGGAGGCATCATGGGGGGGGCCTTCTTCTTGGGCTTTTCCGCGATGACCGCTTCCGTGGTAAGAAGAAGCGAGGCGACGCTCGAAGCGTTCTGGATGGCGAACCGCACGACCTTGGTCGGATCGATCACGCCCGCTTCCACCATGTCGCCGTATTCGTCGGAGTCGGCGTTATAGCCAAAGGATCCCTGGCCGGCCTTGACCCGCTCGACCACGACCGAACCTTCCTGGCCGGCGTTATTGGCTATCTGGCGGATCGGTTCCTCGATCGAACGCTTGATGATGTTGAGCCCGAAGCGCTCCTCGCCTTCGACCTGTACGCCCTCGAGCGCGCCCGCGCAGCGAAGAAGCGCCACGCCGCCGCCCGGGACGATCCCTTCTTCCACGGCGGCCCTGGTCGCGTTTAAGGCATCCTCCACCCGGGCCTTCTTTTCCTTCATCTCCGTTTCGGTAGCCGCCCCGACCTTTATTACCGCGACTCCGCCCACAAGCTTCGCCAGCCGCTCCTGGAGCTTTTCACGGTCATAATCCGAGGTCGTCTCCTCGATCTGCGCCCGGATCTGCTTTACCCGAGCCTCGATCGCCTCCCGGGAACCCGCCCCGTCGACGATCGTCGTATTGTCCTTATCGATGCTGATACGCTTTGCGGACCCCAGATCCCTGAGCGTCACGGTTTCGAGTTTTACGCCCATGTCTTCCGAGATTACCTGGCCGCCCGTTAGGGCTGCGATATCTTCGAGCATCGCCTTGCGCCTGTCGCCGAACCCGGGGGCCTTTACCGCGCTCACCCGGAGCGTTCCCCGGAGCTTATTCACCACCAGGGTCGCCAGCGCTTCCCCGTCTACGTCTTCGGCCACTATCAGAAGAGGGCGCCCCATCTTGGCGACCTGCTCGAGAATGGGCAGCAGATCCTTCATGTTGCTGATCTTCTTCTCGTTTATCAGGATCAGCGCGTCTTCCAGCACCACTTCCATCCGTTCGGGGTCGGTCACAAAGTAGGGCGAGATGTAGCCGCGGTCAAACTGCATGCCCTCAACGACATCCAGGGTCGTTTCCATGCTCTTGGCCTCTTCGACCGTTATCACGCCTTCCTTGCCGACCTTGTTCATCGCCTCGGCGATAATGTTGCCGATCCCCGGGTCGTTGTTGGCGCTGATCGTTCCTACCTGGGCGATCTCTTTTTGGTCCTTTATGGGCTTGCTCAGTTTTTTCAACTCGGCCACAACCGCCTGGACCGACTTTTCGATTCCCCGCTTCAAGGCCATCGGGTTGTGTCCGGCCGCAACGAGTTTCGCGCCTTCATGATAGATCGCCTGGGCCAGCACCGTCGCCGTGGTCGTTCCGTCGCCCGCGATGTCCGAAGTCTTGCTCGCGACTTCCTTTACCATCTGCGCGCCCATGTTTTCGAACTTGTCCTCCAGTTCGATTTCCTTGGCCACGGTCACGCCGTCCTTGGTGATGTTGGGCGAGCCCCACGACTTTTCCAACACCACGTTTCGCCCCTTGGGCCCAAGGGTCACCTTGACCGCGTTGGCCAGGGTATCGACCCCCTTCAACAGCTTCTCTCTTGCCTGAACATCATATTTGATCTCTTTTGCCGGCATCGTAATGATCCTCCTTCGTCTTTCGCCAACTTATTCGATAACGCCCAGGATGTCGTCCTCGCGCATGACCAGATAGTCTTCATTGCCGAATTTGATTTCGGTGCCGCCGTACTTGTTGAATAAAACCCTGTCGCCCGGTTTCAACTGCAGAGGGACCGTCTTGCCGTTTTTCAGGATGATCCCCGTTCCCACGGCGATCACCTTTCCCTGCTGCGGTTTTTCCTTGGCCGTGTCGGGGATGATGATGCCTCCGGCGGTTCTATCCTGTTCTTCGAGCCGTTGAATGAGAATTCTGTCGTGAAGCGGTCTGTACGCCATGTAGCTCTACTCCTTGATTTTTTTGTTGGATTTGCCCCAGGGGCTTCTCGGGTCATGATAGTAGCACTCTTTCTGACTGAGTGCTAACCAATATAAAACGGTCTCGTTAAAAATCAAGAAGCGAATGGGGCAATTCGGGGGAGGCGGCGCGGTTTGCCAAAAAAAATCCCGCGCCGGTGGGGTTTTCAATCCGCAAAACTTCCGATTTTCTCGGAGACGTTTTCGTCAAGGGTTTCCAGGAGCGCAACGAGTAGTTTGACGGTATTGAGATAATCGGAGATGTCGAGAATCGTATTGTGCGTGTGGATGTAGCGGGACGGCACGGCTATCACCACGGAGGGCACGCCGGAGGCGTGCTGCTGGATGGGGGCGGCGTCGGTTCCGGCTTTTCTGCGTACTGCGAGTTGGTAGGGGATCGCGTTTTTTTCCGCCGTCTCGGTCACAAACCGTATGAACTCCCGGTTGAGAATGGCGGTGGAGTCCATGAGCCTGATCTGGGGTCCGCAGCCGATGGCGGCCTGCCGCTCCTGTTTACCCACCCCGGGCAGATCGTCTGCCGGAGCGCCTTCGACAATGATGGCCAGATCGGGTGAGGTGGAAAAGGCGGTGGCGCGCGCGCCGCGGGTTCCCACTTCTTCCTGGACCGTTCCGGCAAAGATGAGCGTATTGGGGTGAGGCGTCTTCGCCGTTTCGAGTGCCGCATGGACTGCAACGGAGAGTCCGGCCCTGTCGTCGAACGCCTTCGAGAGCAGGAGGTCGGGGTTGTGCATGTGGGTAAAGGAGCTCTCGGGAACTATGGCATCTCCCAGACCGATTCCGAAGGCGCGCACCTCGGCGGCGTCTTTTGCGCCCACGTCGATGAACATGTCTTCTACGGTCATCAATTTATTAAGTTCGGATTCGGCAAGGAAATGGGGGGGCTTGGCGCCGATTACGCCGGGTATTTCGATGCCTTCGGCGGTGCGCACACGCACGCGTTTGGCCAGAAGCGTATGGGCCCACCAGCCGCCAAGGGTGACAAACCGGAGAAGGCCTTCCTCGGTTATCGCCTGCACCGCCAGGCCGACTTCATCCATGTGCGCGGCGATAAGGATCCTCGGGCGCTCGGAGGAGCCCTTCTTTTCGTAAAAGATATTGCCTGCCCTGTCCGTTCGGACGGTTTCTCCCAATTCCTTTCGAAAAATCCTTCGTACTTCGCTTTCCTGTCCGGGCGCCCCGTGCGCCTGGCTCAGTTTTTCCAACAACTCAAATCCCTTTTGCTTCATCGAATCCTTCATATCCCAGACTCCAACCGGTTATTTGTTGTTTTTCCGAATTTCGATCCTTATTATCCCTTCCGTGGCCGTTTTTAAAGGTAATTGCACCGGGGGATCAAGAAATTTGGTCGCGAGTCATAGTAGTATGGACGAGGTAAATATTACGAGCCGCGGGAAGACCGATCGGGATGGGACGGTGGACTCGGCCCTGAAGGTTCTGGACGAGAGCGGCGGCAAGGGGCGGCTTAGCCGGTTGCTCCCTTTCATGGGACCGGCCTTCATCGCCAGTGTGGCCTACATCGATCCGGGAAATTTCGCCACCAACATCCAGGGGGGCGCGCAGTTCGGCTACCTTCTTTTGTGGGTCATCGCCGCAAGTAACCTCATGGCGATGCTCCTCCAGACCCTTTCGGCCAAGCTGGGCATCGCTACGGGGCAAAATCTGGCGGAACTGTGCCGCGATCATTTCCGCCGCCCCGTCGTCGTCATGATGTGGGCGGTGATGGAAATCGTTGCGATTGCGACCGATCTGGCCGAGTTCATCGGGGCGGCGGTGGGGTTCAATCTTCTGCTGTCCATTCCCCTGTGGGCGGCGGGGCTTCTTACCGCCCTTGCCACCTTCCTCATTCTGGGGCTCGAACGCTACGGTTTTCGCCCGCTCGAAGCCGTCATAACCGCTCTGGTGGGGGTCGTATCGGTCAGCTATCTGATCGAGACCGTGCTGGATAAGCCTGCCTGGGGCGTTATTGTCTACCACACGGTCGTCCCGCAGTTTAACGGTGCAGAATCCGTGCTGCTCGCCACGGGAATCCTCGGGGCGACGGTCATGCCGCACGCAATCTACCTGCACTCGGCCCTTACGCAGGGGCGCATCGTCGTGGAAGATCCGGGCCGCCGAAAGCGGTTGTTTCACTTTGAGATCGTCGATGTGATGGTCGCCATGGGGGTTGCCAGCCTCATCAACATGGCGATGCTGATCATGGCCGCATCCACCTTTTTTAAACACGGGCTCACCGGGGTCGCGACCCTCCAGACCGCCTACCACACAGTACAGCCGCTTTTGGGCAGGGCCTCGGGGGTGATTTTCGCCGTCGCCCTTCTAGCCTCCGGGCTCTCTTCGTCCGCCGTGGGAACGATGGCCGGCCAGATCATGATGCAGGGCTTTTTGCGGCGGCGCATAAAGGTCTGGATTCGGCGCCTCGTTACCATCGTGCCCTCCATGGCAGTGATTCTTCTGGGGCTCGACCCGACAAGAACGCTCGTGATCAGCCAGGTTGTGCTCAGTTTCGGGCTCCCATTTGCTATAATTCCCCTGGTACTGTTTACGAGGCGAAAAGACGTGATGGGGGAACTGGTGAACAACCCCGCCGTAACGGCTCTTGCCGCCATGGTGGCGGCCCTCATCCTCGTTTTGAACGTCTATCTGATCTATCAGATCTTCGCGGGAGGGTAAATCCCATGTTCAATCATCTCCTGGTCCCTCTGGACGGTTCCAAACTTGCCGAGGCGCCGCTTCCCGCAGCACTCTTTCTTGCCCGCAGGCTGCATGCGAAGGTGACCCTCATACACGCGATCGAAGAGGGGGCGCCGCGGGAAATCCATGGAGAACGCCATCTTACCGGAACGCAGGAGGCCGGCGCCTACCTGGCCGAGGTGGCCGCACGGGTATTTTCGCCCGACATTCCCGTGGAAACCCATGTGCACGCCTACCAGGTTAAGGAAGTGGCGCGAAGCATCGCCGAGCATGCCGAAGAGCTGGGCGCCGATATGATCGTCATGTGTACGCACGGCCGGGGAGGCCTTCGCGGATTCATGTTCGGAAGAATCGCCCAGCAGGTCACCGGACTCGCCACGGCGCCCGTGCTGTTGATTCCTCCCGGGAGCGTCGGGAGCGGTTTTTCCTGCCAAAAAATGGTTGTCCCCCTGGACGGCGACCCTGCACACGAAGAGGGGCTGACAATCGCAGCGCAGCTCGCCAACCTCTGCCAGGCGCAACTCCACCTCGTCATGGCCGTCGACACCTATTCCACCCTCTCGGGGGAAAAGGCCGCCGCTGCAAAAATGCTCCCCGGGACAACCTGCGCCCTTCTGGACCTCTACGAACAGGATGCGAAAAAGTACCTGCGCGCACGCCTTGGCTCCCTTCATGCCGAAGGGATATCGGCAACCGCCGAGGTGCGCCGCGGCGAGTCCGTCTCGGCGATCGTCGATTTCGCCCGACAGGCGAAGGCCGATCTGCTTGTCCTCGGGACCCACGGGAAAACCGGCATGGACGCCTTCTGGTCGGGAAGCACCACACCCGGCCTCACCAGCCGAGCCGAGATTCCGCTTTTGCTGGTCCCCGTCTGGGACAAGAAAAAGTAGGTCCAAGGTCGAAGAGTTCGGCTCTTCACTTTTTACCTTTATTTTCTTTTATGAGGGTATCCAGGCCGTATTTTTTCACGCGATAGTTCATCTGGCGGAATGTCAGTCCCAGCTCATCGGCCGCCTTCCTCCTGACCCAGCTGTTGCGCTCGAGTGCTGCCGACACCTCCCGGATCTCGATTTTATCCAGGCGGGACCATGAGGAAAGGGGCGTGACGCGGTCTTGCACCCCGGATGCCGGCACCGCTCCGCGCAAAACCGACTCGACTTCCCCGGCCTCGATCTGCTCCCCCTCGGCCATGACCACCAGCCGGATCACGGTATTGCGTATCTCCGCTATATTTCCGGGCCAGTCGTGCTCGCACAGCTTCTCCAGCGCGCGGGTACTTATCTGCGTTTTCCGGCCCTCCTTCCTGCGCTCGCGGGAAAGAAAATGTTCGATCAACCCCGGGATGTCCTCCTTTCTGTCCCGTACGGGGGGGATATGAATCCGTAGGGTGCCGAGCCTGCCGAATAGATCCTTTCGGAAAGCGTTCGTGTGGGCGGCAAGAAGGTCGACGCCCGAAACCGAGACGATCCTTGCGGCCGTGCCTTCGGCTCCGGGAGCCCCCGGGCCTTCGTTCAAAAGTCCGTCGAGAGTGTCGAGAAGCCTCACCTGGTGTGCGGGCGAAAGCTCCCCTACCTCATCGAGGAGCAGGGTGCCCCCGGCGGCCCTCTCGAAGGCCCCCTGCGGCCGGGCCGGCGGAAGGGGGCCGGGAGGCTCCGCCATGCCGGCCTGCAAAAAATCATCGCCGCGGCCGAAGAGTTCCTTTTCCAGAACTTCTTCGGGAAGTGCGCAGTGCACCCGCACGAAAGGAAACCGCAGCCTTTCGCTCAGTTCGTGAAGCAGTCGCGCAGCCAGACTCTTTCCGGTCCCGGGCTCGCCGCTGATGTGAACCGGCGCATCGGCGTTTGCGGCCCCCCGGATCTGCGCCTCGAGCCTTCTTGCCGCCTCGCTGCGGCCAAAGCACACCAGTTCCAGACTATCTTCGGATACTCTTGCCCGAAGCGCCCGGTTTTCCCGCACAAGCGCCTCTTCCCGCCTCCTTACCCGGGCTTGCAGCCCCAGGAGGCGATCGATGAACGAGGCCAGAAAAGACAATACTTGCACCTCCTCCAGCATCGGCGTCCGGTCGTCGAAAAAACGATCGACCAGAATCGCCCCCGCCACCTCGCCTGCCTCAAGGATCGGGGCGCCAAACAACCGTACCTGTTCCTTGCGGATCGTATGAAGGGTCTTGCGGTCGAGGAAAAGAGGCTCTGTTGCGTCACCCAGAAGGACAAAAGGCTGCGGGAGGCGAAACAGGATGCCCATATCTTTTTTATACAGGGTGCGAACCCTTTGTTCCAGACCGTTGCCCGTTTCTTCCGCACACCGGCTGAAAAAGAAACGCACCTCGGCGTCGCAGCGCACAACGACGGCCGCCCCGGTATGAGGAACAACCTGCGAAAGGGCGCCTACGACCCCCTCCAGGCTCTGCTCGCAATGAAGAGCCCGGTCCAGCACCCGGTGCAGAGCCGAAAAAATGTTGAGTTTCACGTCACACACTCTGTCCATACAGGCCGCCTTCTTTTTTCCGGGAGTACGCCACAGAACCGTTTGGTGTCCTGATTTCCAGTTTCGTGCCAAGTGAAAAAAAGAAGTGTTCATGCGGGTAAAGGCGAACGCAGGGGTAATTTCCGGGGATAATAATAGAACATTTTGGTTCTTCCTGTCCAATAGGGTACATTTTTGTTCAGAGAGTCATCGCAAAAGATTCAGGCAGAGAGGACACTATCGAGTTGCCGGCTTATTAAACGATGTGAAAAGCGATTTTTCCCCTGGTTCTTTGATTTGCGGTGATACGCTTTTGTATCGAAAAGAGGGACAAGTTTTTCCCCAATTACCTGGAAGTAACCCGTAAACCAGCTCGGGAAGCAGTTTTACGCCGGTTGGCAAACAAATTGCTTTTCTCCTGAAACTGCCTGCGCAGGCAATACAAACTTTCTTCCCTACGGCGTGGCCGCGCCGAAAATCGGGGCTTTTTCGCATTCATCCTTGAGGAAGGTGACTTATGAGGCAACGGGTTGGAGCAACAAAAACAGGAGAGACGACATGGTGAAGATCGAGGCGATCATAAAGCCGCACAAGCTCGAAGAGGTTCAAAAGGCTCTCATGGATCTGGGGGTTCAGGGGATGACGGTCTACGAAGTAAAGGGGTTCGGGAGGCAGAAGGGCCACACCGAGATGTATCGGGGCGCGGAATACAATGTCGATTTCGTGCCCAAACTCGCCCTGACCGTAGTTGTCAGAGACGAACAGGCGAGCGCGTCCATGAAAGCGATCCAGAAGGCGGCCTCCACGGGGAAGATCGGCGATGGAAAGATCTTCACGACCAAGGTGGAGGAGGCCATGCGCATTCGGACGGGAGAAGTCGGGGCGGAAGCTCTTTGAGGCATGCGATGACGGAAACGACCGGTTCGGGGGGGGGCGAGAGATCCTCGCCGATCGGGCCGGCGCATAAAAAAATAGAAGAGGAGAAGTATGATGGCCGGATGGAAAAGTGTGCGATTTCTACTTTTGGCTTCGATATTCGCCGCGCTGTTGCTGATGGTGCGGCAGGCGGCCGCGGAGGCTCCGGCGCCTGATCCGGCGGGTATAGCGACGGGCACGGCCGCCGATGCCGTCGATGCGGGCGGGACCTCTTTTGTCGTGTCCAAACCGACCGACAAGACGGCTCCCGATTATGGCAAACAGATGCAGGACTATGAGAAGTACAAGGCCGAGGCGTCCAAAGAGCCTCTCGCGGTCAAGCTTGCCGACTCGGTGGGTCACGTGAGGATTGCAGCCAACTTCAACTGGACTCTTCTCACCGGGTACCTGGTTCTTTTCATGCAGGCGGGCTTTGCTCTGCTCACCTGCGGGCTGGTTCGCAAGAAGAACGCCGGTCACCTGATGATGTTAAACTTTGCCGCGTACGTCTTCGCGTTCCTGGCCTACTACGTCTGCGGCTATGCGTTTCAGTACGGGGGAGTGGCCTTGAATGCTGCGCCGACCTCCATCGGAGGGGCCCCGACCCTCAACCATTTCCTGTTCGGCGGCGGGCTGTGGGGATTTTTGGGCGGCAAGGGCTTTTTCCTGAGCGGACCCGCCTACGATGCGAGCAGCAACTGTCTCATTCTTTTCGAAGTGGTTTTCATGGAGACGGCCGGCTATATCATCGTCGGGGCAATCTGCGAGAGGATATCCTTCTGGGCCTTCATTCTGTGCGAGTTGTTCATGGGCGGGCTTCTCTACCCCATGTCCGGCTGCTGGGCCTGGGGGGGCGGCTGGCTGTCGCAGCTGGGAAGCTCGATGCACTGGGCGCACGGCTATGTGGATTTCGCCGGCTCGACCGTGGTTCACGGGGTTGGGGGCTTCGCCGCCATGGCGCTGGCAATCATTCTGGGGCCCCGGCTCGGCAAGTTCGACAAGGACGGAAAGCCTCGTGCGTTTCCTGCCCACAACCTGGCCTTCGTCGTTACCGGAACGTTCATTCTGCTGTTTGGGTGGATGGGTTTCAACCCGGGTTCTACGCTTGCGGCAACCGATCTGCGGATCGCGGTGGTCGCGGTGAACACGAACCTCGCCGCCGTCTCGGGATCGGCGACGGCGTTGCTCCTGTGGTACCTGCTTTTCGGAAAGCCCGACATCACCATGGCCTGTAACGGCATGCTTGCGGGCCTGGTGGCCATTACGGCTCCCTGTGCCTTTGTGAGCGCAAATTCCGCCGTCGTTATCGGCATCCTTGCGGGCGCCCTGGTGTGCGGCGGGGTTCTGTTCAATGAAAGAGTGTTGAAGATCGACGACCCGTGCGGCGCGATCTCGGTGCACGGCTATTGCGGGTGGCTCGGGGGCGTGAGCCTCGGCATCTTTGCCGACGGGACCTACGGCGCGGGATGGAACGGCGTGGGGGCAACGAGCTATCTCGGTCATGCGGGGATGGGGGTAACGGGTCTTCTTCACGGAGACGTGACGCAGTTCTTCGTGCAGCTCGGAGGCGCGACGCTCATAGCGGCCTACGCTTTCGGTCTGACCTTCGTGGTCTTTAAGATCGTAAACTCCATCCGCTCGATGCGCGTTTCCGAAGAATCGGAGCGAGACGGTCTCGACGTTCCGGAATTCGGGCTGCCCGCCTATCCCGAGGGCGAATACGTCCCGGGGTTTGGCCTGTAGGAGCCGGATAAAAGTGCGCAACCAGCGCGGGGGAGAGCTTCTCCCCCGCGCTTTTGTACTATCGGGCTAACCGAACTGGATCACCAAAGCGCCCGCAACAATTATGAGCAATCCCAGCCAGGTCGCGTTGGGAATCGATTCCCCGAAGACGAATCTGCCGGCCAGTACACTGATGATTGCAAACACGGCGACATAGACGCCCAGAAGCCTTGAAAAATCCCAGCGAACGGTGTTTACAAGCAGGCCGTAGCCGGCGAGCATGAGGCCTCCGGCGAGGATAATGGCCACATTGGCGCCGCGAAGCCCCTTCCGCACCACGGCGTCTCCGCCTACCTCGAGGAGGGCCGATCCAACGAACACGAGCCAGGCGGCGAGTGGAAGACTCAACTTTTGCATTGTACTGTTCGCCTTTCTATTGGTGCGCAATCAAAAACACCGCGATCACCGCAAGAACGATCCCGGTGCATTGGACGAGGTTTATTTTTTCTTTGAACAACAGGAGCGCCAGGGCGATGGAAAGGACAGGGTAGAGTGCGGTAAGGGGGGCTATTACGCAGATCTTTCCCCCACAACGCACAGCCAGGAGGAAAAAAATCATTCCCAGAAACCCCAGCACACCGCTAAAAAGGGCCGGTACTACGCCCATGATCGGAAGCCCGGTGAGGGGAGGCCGAAAGACGAGCAGAAAGACAAACCCCGTTATCACGGCGCCCAGGGCTTCGAAGACAAACGCCGTCCCCGGTTCGAGACAATCGAGGGCCACCTTGGGCAAAACCCCCCAGACGCCCCAGGCCAGGAGTGCGAGGGTCGAATAGAAAAGCCATCCTTTCAAGCTAGTAGAGCTCCGACTTGAAGTAGGAATCATCCGTTTGGGACTGCCCCTGGGCGGAGGGAATGGCCGAATTGTCCGTCTGGACCTCGTCGACACCCTGGCCGGACGGGTTTTCCATGTTTTGTCCGGGAGTGGGGACATTTCCGGCAAAGGCCGCATAGACGCTTCCCCCCGAGCCTTCTGATTCGGGTATGTCGCCCGTTCCGTTTATCCTGGCGAACACGATCCCGTCGGGAATGGTGAAGGTCTCGACCGGCTTGTCCTGGAGGTACTGCTTCATGAAATCGGTCCAGATCGGGCAGGCCGCGCGCGCGCCCTGCTCTCCTTTGCCAAGCGAGGAGTGGTCGTCATAGCCCACCCAGACGCCGGTGAGCACCGAAGGGGTGTAGCCGATAAACCAGGCGTCATCGAAATCGTTTGTGGTGCCGGTTTTTCCGGCGCACGGCCTGTCGAGTGCCCTGGCGGGCGTGCCGGTTCCCTGTTTGATCACCCCCTGGAGTATGTCGGTGATCAGGTAGGCCGTCTGGGGTGACATCACCTGTTCTCGTTGCACCTGGTGCTGTTCGATGAGGTTTCCCAACCGGTCGTAGACCCTGTCGATGAGGTAGGGCTTAACTCGTTGCCCGAGGCCCGGGAAGGTCGAGTAGGCCGTGAGCATCTCTTCGAGCGTGACGTCGGAGGCCCCGAGTCCCAGCGCCAGGGAATGCGTGAGGGGCGTCGTTATTCCCATGCGCCTCGCATAGTCGATGGCGTAATTTATCCCGATGGACCGCAAAAGCTTTACGGTGGGAACATTTCGCGAATAGATGAGGGCGTTTCTGAGAAGTATCGGCCCCCAGAAGCGGCGGTCGTAATCGACCGGGGACCAGGCTTTCGTGCCGCTGCCGGTGAAGGTGATCGGCGTGTCCATGAGTGTGGAGGCCTCGGTGTAGCCCTTGTCGAGTGCTGCGGCGTAAATGATGGGTTTAAAGGAGGAGCCCGGCTGCCGCAGCGCCTGGGTGCACCGGTTGAACTGGCTCGCCTTGTAGTTGCGTCCGCCCACCATGCAGATGACCCGACCGGTTTGAGGCGAGATGCTCATGATCGCCCCCTCCATGCCGGGGTCCTGCTCGACGTTGGCCGTCCAGGTATCGCCCTGCATCCCGTCGAGCCGCAGCCTCAGGACGTCGCCTGGCCGAAAGACTCTCTCCGCCCGGCTGACCGGAAGGTGTACCCAGCGCCAGCCCGATTCGGGAACGATCGCTTTTCCCACCCCCAGGTCCGCGGAGATGGTTCTGGTTCTCGCGTTGAAAGCCGTGATGAGGCCCGCGACGACTTTTCCCTTCTCCAGTTTGCCGTTGGACTGCTGGAGCACCTTGAGGGTGCTCGGCCAGTCTCCGCTCGGGACGTAGACGTGGAGCCCGCGGTATTTTCTGTGCCGTTTGTCGATTGCAACTAGCCCTGCGTCCAGGGCCTTTTCGGCAATTCTCTGCGCCCTGTAGCTGAGGGTGGTGACGATCGTGAGGCCTTCCTTGTAGAGCATTTCGCGTCCGAAGCGTGCTTCCGCCTCGCGACGGACTTCCTCGGTGAAATAGTCCATCTTTGCGGGCGCGAAGCGAACGGGCTTGGAGACGATGTTGAGCGGCTCGGCAAGGGCCTTTTTCGCCTCCTCGTAGCTGATAAAGTGCGCATCGACCATTCGTTGCAGGACATAGCGCTGCCGCTCGCGCGCCTTGTTGGGGTGCAGGAGCGGGGAAAAACCGTTGGGTGCTTTGGGCAGGCCGCCCAGCATGGCGGCTTGCGCCAGGTCGAGCTGGCTGGCATGTTCGTCGAAATAGGTCCTGGCCGCCGCCTCCACCCCGTAGGCGCCCGCGCCCAGGTAGATCTGGTTCAGATAAATGTAGAGGATCTGGTTTTTACTGAGGCTGTTGTCGATCCGGTTGGCCAGGATGATCTCTTTTATTTTGCGCGAAAAGGTCCTCTGGGGGGTGAGAAGAAGCGATTTCACCACCTGCTGGGTGATCGTGCTCCCGCCCTGTACGATATGGCCCGCCGCGATATCTTTTATGGCCGCGCGAACGATTCCGATCGGGTCCACTCCGCCCTGTTCGTAGAAGCGCGCATCCTCTGCGGCGATAAATGCCTTGATCACATTGGGCGGCAGATCGCTAAGCGGCACCAGGTAACGTCGCTGGGAGAAAAATTCTCCGATAAGCTTCCCGTCGGCCGAATAGACGGTTGTGACCAGGGGGGGGTGGTAGTTTTTGAGCGCCTCGACACTGGGCAGAGAGTGGTCGAGTTGGACGTAGAACGCAAAAAGCACGATGCCTCCGATGAGGCCCGCGCAGACGAAAATGGAAAACAGGGCGAATAGGAACCAGCGAAGCGTGCCCTTCGGTCGGTTGCCCTGCGGAGTTGGCTTTTTCATCTCTATCCTCGCTTTCGCGGCTAATATAGGCTCCCACCGCGGCAACAGGAAAGCTTTTTTTTTGCCCCGGGGGCTGAAAAGTATATGGTGCGGCGTTATCTAGGGAAAAGCGCGGGGGCTCTCGCCCCCTGCACCCCCACGCCGCTACGCGGCTCCCGGGGGGGGCGCGGGGGAAGCCTTCCCCCGCTCTTTTGCCTTTCTCTTCAGAGGCGGCTTACACCTGACCGAAAAGGAGCGAGAATGAAAGCCCTTTGTTTCCACCAGCACGGCAACTTGGACGTTTTGCGCTACGAGGATGTGGCAGATCCCGTTCCCGAAAAAGGCGAGGTCCTCATCGAGGTGAAGGCTTGCGCCCTGAATCACCTGGATTTGTGGGTGATGCGGGGTTGGCCGGGACTTGATCTCGAGATGCCCCACTGGGGCGGCTCGGACATTGCCGGGGTTGTGGCAGGCGTTGGCGAGGGCGTCATCGGCTGGAAAACCGGTGACCGCGTCGTGATCGACCATGGGCTCAACCCTGTGGAAGACGAGTTTACGCTTCGCGGCGAACACTCGATGAGCCCGCACTACATGATCATCGGCGAGCATGTTCGGGGAGGGTTTGCCCGCTATGTGAAGGTCCCATCCCAAAATTTGGTGAAAATGCCGGACACGCTCGACTTTCCCCAGGCGTGCGCGCCTCTTCTCGTAACGCTTACCTCCTGGCGTATGCTGATAAAAAGAGCCGGGCTCCGGGCAGGCGAGACGGTGCTCGTCGTCGGGGCCGGAGGCGGAGTCAACTCGGCCTCGATTCAAATCGCAAAACTTGCCGGGGCGACCGTCTATGTGGTAGCGGGAAGCGCTGAAAAAGCCCAAAAAGCGCTGGAGTTGGGTGCAGATTTCGCAATTGATCGCTCCCGGGTCGATTGGGGAAGAGAACTCCACAAGATGACCGGGAGGCGCGGCGTAGATCTTGTTGTGGATAACGTCGGCGCGGCCACCCTTTCGACGAGCATGGCCGCAGCCGCGCGCGGCGGGCGGATCGTAATCGTTGGAAACACCTCCGGCCCTGTCGCGCAAATCGACGTACGCATGATTTTCGGAAAACAGATCAGTCTCATCGGGAGCACCATGGGCACGCCCAATGATTTTCGCACGATCACAGATCTTCTTTGGAGCGGCAAGATCCGGACTGTGATCGAGGAAGTGGTGCCGCTAAAGGACGGGAAAGCTGGATTTGAGAGGATGGAGCGGGGGGAGATGTTTGGGAAGATTGTTTTGGTGCCGTAGGCGGGGCGCTATTCTTATTTAATTGTTCAAGAATTTGGCTCCGAAAGCCGAATAAGCTTGAAAGTGATGCTTCAATATTTACAATCCGCCGTCGAGCGAAAGAATTTTTTATTCAGGTTTTCCGTTTCTGGTTGGTGTATATGAAATACGTTCGAAAAATACTCCCCTGGGTGGTGTTTCTGGCCTGCGTATTTGTTATCTACTCATACGTCAGAGGCCATGTCTCGGATTTCATCTCTCTTTCTGACATGTCACCAAGGTATCTGCTTCTGATCGGCTGCGTCTACACGATTTTTCTCGCTGTAAACGGGCTTTTTTTGAAGATTCTGACTGCAGTTTTCGACATAGATCTCCATTTTCTCGAATTTTTCTCTATATCGGTAGTGACAAGCTTCGGCAATCTATTGCTCCCGATGCGGGGAGGCGCCGGGCTTAGAGCGGTATATCTCAAATCGC
Source organism: Deltaproteobacteria bacterium (assembly GCA_021813685.1). Lineage (GTDB taxonomy): Bacteria > Desulfobacterota > Syntrophobacteria > Syntrophobacterales > Syntrophobacteraceae > SbD1. The sequence continues at coordinate 17,828 of JAKAJS010000106.1, forward strand.
GCTATAACTTTGAGTACGCTTATTTTCTGGCCAGCCTGGCGGCGACCTACCTTCTCGTCTTCAGTGTCAACTCCATCCTCGGACTGGCATGCCTGGTGCTCGTCTACATCCTTTCGGGATGTTTCAGCCCGCTTGTTGGAGCGATTTTTCTGCTCGTCGCCGTGCTGAGTTCGTGGACTGCCTTTTCTCCAGCACCCAACCTGGAATGGATACCCTTGCAATGGGTTCGCCAGCGTGCCGTGAAGATAGTCTCGGGGTTGGACATAATCCGGAAGGGGGAGCGTACAGTGTTGAAGCTTGCCTCTCTGGGCGCCCTTAACTACTTTCTCTGCTCTTTGCTCACGTGGCTGGAGTTTGGCGCGTTTAACGCCCGGGACATTCAAGGTCGTGAAATCGGCTTTTTGCAGGCGGCCATCTTTTCCGCGATCGGGGGGATTTCCGGTCTCATCAGCATTACGCCTGCGGCTCTGGGAATAAAGGAGAGCATCCTGATGTTCAGTACGCGGTTTCTGGGAATCAGCCGCTCACAGGCCCTGACCGTGTCCTTGATCGATCGGTCGGCAGGGATTCTTGTCGTAAGCCTCTTTTTCTGCTTCGCTTCAGTCTATATCAATAGAAGGCTCAAAATACAAAATGCCGTGGGGCTTGCTCCCGAGGGGATAGAGATTACCAATACTCCCTGAGAGCCTCAAGGATCGTCTCACTGGGACGCACGTCGGTATACGGCGCCACGCGCCTGTAGAACTCATAATTTCCGACAAATTCGTCGATAATCGCAGGATCGAACCTGGAGAGCACCACATTTTCCCCGAGGCCTTCAGTACGCTCGGTGGCCTCGCGCAGCAGCAGGCAGGGGTGGCCGAGATAGGAGCATTCTTCCTGATTGCTGCCGCCATCGGTTATTACGAATCGGCTGCCCTTCAAGAGACGAATGAACCGGAAATAATCGTACCGGGGGCGAAGCTCGATTTTGGGACTGTTTTTCAACACCTCGTAGAGTCCCGTCTGTTTCAGGACGGTGAGGGTCGGAGGGTGGAGGATAAAGAGAAGTCTTATTTTCCGGGTGACCTCCCGGATGATTCGTATCACTTCCACCAGTCTTTGTCTGCTCGACAGGGTCTCGAACCGGTGAAGCGTCACGATGCCATATTCTTCGTTGGGGATGAGTGTTTTTTCATCAGGCAGGCTGAACTCCAGGGCGGCCCGCAAGGAGTCGAGAAGCGTGTTGCACCGGGTGTTGATCTTTTTCCCGGGGTAGCGGGCCACGTTTTGGAGCGCCCATGTGTTTTGACAGAAATAAAAGTCGGGAAGCCTGAGCTTGCCGATAAGCACCCGGATAAGTTCTTCGGGAAATGGACGCGCGAAGTCAAAGGAGCGAAGTCCCGCCTCGATATGGCCGACCTTGAGGCCGGCAGATTTGGCCAGAGCCGCCCCCAGAATGGCGGGCAGGGCGTCTCCATGCACCAGAACGATTCCGCCGGTGACGTCCGTCCGAAAAACCAGCCGCCTGTGTTTTATCCCCTCGCTCATTACCTTTGCCGCCCACCCGGCGAGTTCCCGCACGCTGGAGATATCTCCACCCGCCTCCCCGAGTGTGATATCGGGGCGCTTTATGCCGAAAAGCTCGATTATTTCGAAGATGGTCTGCCTGTGCTGCGCCAGAAAAACGAAATTATACGCAATCCCCCGCCTTTGGCATTCCGCCATGATCGGGGCCGTCTTGATGAGCTGCGCCCTGGTGCCGATGATGAAGTGGATCATCCAACACCCCTGCCGAACGTATTGGAGAGTATTTTAACCCAGAATGAGACAATGCCACCCACAAATAGGAGCGCAATGGGAGGTAGCCCCAGCAGCACTCTTGTGAAATCCCTCCTTTCCTCTGACAGATACAGGGAGATCGTCACATCGGCGCCTATCGCGAGGGCCGCCAGGTAAGTCAATCCTCCTGCGATGAGAGCCCATGACGCAATGCCGGCCATAGCTGAGCAAAGCAGCAAAAAGGGGACATAGAAATAGCCGCCGGGGCGGAGATAGAAATCGGAAAACCGCACACCCCGATGAAAAAGCCAGCCCGCAAGTTGTTTTATTTCGGTGCGCTGGGAGTACCGGAAAAAAAGCCGCCTCGACTTCAGGATGTCTATTCGTTCCACAAAGACGAGATTATGGAAGAGCCGCGTATCGTCGTTTATATCTTTTCCCGTACGCTCGGGAGTGAGCCTGATAAAGAGGTCTCTGTCGATGAGCAAAACCGTAGTCCCCTTAGCCGCCCGTTTGAAGTTTTGCTCGGTTATGGTGAATTCCTCTTCGGTCGGAAAAGACCCCTTTTCGTAATATTTCTTTCTAATAAGATATAGGACAGTATGAATAATAGAATCATATTTCGTTTCGCCGGCGTTTGACTCGCCCATGACTGCCCGATAGTCGTCAAATAAATCGAGATTGGCAATGGCGTTATCGGCAAGGCTGACTCGTGCATCTACGAACAGCAGTCGGGGCGTTTCAGCGTGCCTTGCGCCGGTCAGTCTGGCAATGATGCGGCCCTGATTTTTCGGAAGCCGTATGATCCGGACCGGGAAGGTCTTGAGTATCTCCGGGGTCCTGTCGGTCGATCCATCATCTACGACAACAATGGTATAATCTTTCCCGAATGTTGCGCCCTTCTGGCCTAGAAGCGATCTAATGCATTCGCTGATCGTATCCTCGGCGTTATAAACAGGGATGATGACGGTGCACTTCATTCGAACTCCTTAAGAAAGAGAAATGGCGGTTCTGCCCGAACTCATCTGATTTCCATCTACCACACGGGGCTGGCCAATAAAGGGTCTCCGCTTTCCAGTACCAATATCCGGGAACCGGCAGCTTAATCTTCGATAAGGCCGAAATCTCCCACCCCAGGCTGACCCAATGGGCCAGCCGCAAGAAACCTTACACCCCGATCCCCGTTGTTTCAATCGGAATTCTTCATGGACCTCAGCAGTGACGGGTTTTGAAATTGCGGCGACGAGAGCGGCTATGGCGTGGGCGATTGGCTCGCCGCTGCATTCACTGCCATTTTTGGTCATCCGTAGTGACAAAAGTTGTCAACCGACGGGGATGGTGGAGCAAATCATGGCTTGCTCCATTCAGTAGCGATCGTTTTGAAATTCCTGCCAGACGGCGATCTGTAATGATTTGGCAAAAAAGACGGGCGACTGGAAGGCGGAGGCACTGTTATTGCTTATTTGATCTTCAGCCGAGGCGGAAAAAAGATTAATGGGAAGGCAAAGCGTTGACGATTTTATTTGCGTGTAAATGTCAGCAATTAAGTAAGAGGGGATAAATACCAACTAGAGTCACCAACCGAGAAGGAGAAAGAAATGATTAGCAAGATGAGAGAAAGTAAAGGTTTTACCTTGGTGGAATTGATGATCGTCGTTGCGATCATCGGCATTCTGGCCGCTGTCGCGGTCCCTTATTATCAGAAATATATTGCGAAAGCACGCATGACCAGCCTTGTTTTCCCAGCTATTCATATGGCTGATGTCAATCTGGCCAGCTACTACGCAACGAGCAGCTCCTCAACGGATGGTTCGCAGTTTTTCCCACCCGCAAGCGCAACATTTTTTCTTCACGATGCTTCTACGCAATGCGCTTCGCCTGTTTACACTAACCCTGCCGCAAGCAGCGCAGTTGTAACTTGGACGATTGTGGGGACTGCGGGAGGTCCATGTCCGCAACTCAAGAGTTTTTACGGTCAGACCTTGGTGACTTCTGCAGTGGTCAGCACCACAAACCCGGGTATTATTGTGGGCTGGAGACTCAGTGGGAACCTTGCCAATCAACTGGGGATGGCGGGTTTGCAATAAACTTGCTTGAAAAAGGTACGGACCAAGCGGAGAATGCCGGCGATATACCGGCATTCTCTCCATCTATTTTTCCTATGTGCATCGGCGAGACTGCAATGATGTTCATGACAGGAACAAAAAGCAAAAAGGCCCTTCCCTGTATTCTTAATTTTGCAATACTCCTGATGATCGTTTCCTCCTATTCGAACACCTTCACCTCGCCCTATTACCTCGACGATTTTCAGATCTTCATCTACCCGAAGGCACTGCATCTATATTCGATGTCATTATCGAACATTTTCGCCCTTTCCGGGACACCGGCGGGCTGGGCGCGTTTTTTGCCTACTGTCAGTTTCGCAATCAATAACTACCTGCACAGCAATATTATTTATTTCCACGCGGTGAACATCCTGATCCACCTGCTGGCGTTCCTTGCCGTTTTCTGGTTCTTTCGAGAAGTCTTGGCCGCCGAAAGGCCCAGGGGACCGGGTGCCGAGGAAATCCCTTACAGCCTGGCAACGCTTTTCCCGGTGTGCGTCGCCGCCATCTGGGCGCTCAGCCCCGTACAGACTAGCGCAGTGACGTATATCGTTCAGCGCATAGCTTCCATGGAAGCGCTCTTCTTCACCCTGAGCGCGGCGTGCTTTCTGAGGGCTCGCCTGCTGGCGGAAAAGAAACCGCGGTCGGCAATTATTTTCTATTGTTTATGCGCTTTTGCCGCTCTTTGTGCCGGACTTTCAAAGCAAAACGCGGCAATGCTTCCAGTCATCCTGACGGTTATCGACATCTGGTTTTTCGATTCGGCCTGGCTCAAAACAGTCTGGGGCGTGTGCCGCAAGACAGGTTGGAAAATCCGAACGGGCGCAGCCGCCCTCATTCTTTGGTTCTCATACTACTCCTTCTTCAAAATTCTGCCCCAGCTTCTCAGCGGCTATTCCTATCGGAATTTCAACCTGATGCAGAGGCTGCTGACCGAGGCACGTGTGGTCGTGTGGTACATGTCGCTCCTGCTCTGGCCTCTGCCGTCCCGGCTTTCCATGGAACACGACACGCTGATCTCGACTTCTCTTGTAAACCCGCTTACCACACTCCCGGCCATACTACTTATCGTGGCCCTCATTTATCTGGCCGTACGGTTTCGAAAACGCTTCCCGATAATCACTTTCGGGATCGTCTGGTTCTTTTTGAACCTGGTTATAGAATCGACCATAATCCCGTTGGAACTTGTCTTCGAACACAGGCTCTACATGCCGTCGATTGGTTTCTACCTTGCCGTTGCGACGCTTTTCGCAATGCTTTTGCGGAAAATCTCAAAACGGCTCCCCGAAACAGAATTCGTCAAGGTGGCCTGCTCACTTTTCCTGGTTTGCGCATCCATTCTGACCCTGCTCACCTTTACCCGGAACTGCGCCTGGAAAAACATCCTGACCATTCATTACGATTCGGTGACAAAGGCGCCCGATAGTCCCAGGGCGAACGCCGATTATGCATCTGTCCTTTGCCGGCTTGGGTACTATGAGCAAGCCCTGAAATACGCGAAAAGAGCTATCAAAATCGGTAAAACCGGCGACGAAGAAGATGTCCTGGCCGAAAACGATATTATTCTTGCGCTAACAAAAGAGGGCAAGAGCCAGCAAGCAATAGAACGGGAGAACAAATTCCTGAAGAATGCAGATCTCAGCGCGATAAACTGCGATTTTCTCCCCGATCTCTGTCTGAATGTGTCCAGTGCATGCATCGCCGTAAAGAACCCTAGGGGAGCGTACGAATGGGCCGTAAAGGCCCTCAAGTTTGTGCAGATTACAATCAAATCGTCGCAGTACAAAAAGGGACTCGTCGAGCGGGGGCTGTTGCAAGTCTTTTCTCTCTGCAATCCACGAGACGCCGCCCCCGGGCTTGTCACCGAATTCGGTAAAGCCAAGCCCTCTCCGGCCGCCCTGACGGCTATGGTATTCATGAAACACGGCGAAGTGCCATACGCACAAGAGATCATCGCGCAGGCCTACGCAAAAGACCCTCGCGATCCGTGGCTCAAGGCCGAAATGGCGAAAATCAAAAACGAAGACGCCCAAAACCTCGCGCAAAGGAAAAACTGGAACACCTTCCAAAAATATGTCCGAAGCCCCTTTACCCCATTCCATTTCGACATGGCGGTGGCATATTTAGTGCAAAAGGACAACCTGTCGAAGTGGTTTCAGCGGATCGGCAAAAACCGGCTCGATGCGGCGCTAAAGATCCACCCCGACTCTCGGGAGGCGCGGCTACTGGAGGCCTGGTATCTGTATAACGGTAACAATGCGAAAGAGGCAGTGAAAATTGTCGGGAAAGTTCTTGCGAGCGACCCCGCAAATTCAAACGTCTGGTTGGCGCTTGGCTTCTTCCGGGCCAGGGCGGGAGATACCAACGGGGCCGTTGCGGCTTTCAAAAAGGTAATTGAGCTCTATCCCGGGTATCCGAAGCGAACGATCGTGGAAGCGTTGTGCAGTCAGTTGCAATCGAAGGGAAAGCTCATCGAGTCGGCATCGGCAAGTAAATGACTTGGAATTGGTCACCATATTGACACGCAATGGATGGAGATTTGGGGGAAGATCATGAAAGGGTCCCGTAAGGTAAGGAGTGGTTGCCGTTACTGCATGATTTTGGGCATGTCGCTTTTTGCGGCGGCCTGGACGGTGTCTGTTTCCGCAACAGGAGAGCCTGCCGGTCAAAAAGTCGGCCAGACTGTCATGAAAGCGGTGCCTGCCCCGCCGCCGGCGCATCCCGGAGGGACGGGGACACAGGTTCCCGCCCAAGGGCAGAAGCCCCCCTCTTTGCAGGCCGCGATATCGGCGCTGCAGTCGGCCGGTGCGGCACAAGTGGTGAAACCGATCCCCCAGCAGGGCCTTCCGCCTGGTGTTGCGCCCGCGGCGGCAAAGGAGACTCCCGAACAGATTTCGGCCATCGTGAAAAAGACGACAACACTTCTGGCCGCTGCCAAATTTACGTTCCTTCCGGATAAGGGGCTCGATCCGTTTGTGCCCTTCATGTCCCTGCAGGCCGATTCGGGAAACGGCGCGCCCGGGGCCGGGCCTCTTACGCCGCTGCAGAAAATGACGCTGGCTGAAATGCAACGAGGACTCAAGGCCATCGTGTGGGGGGGGCTAGGCAGAATGGCGGTCATCGAAGATTCCACGGGCAAGGGTTATATCGTCGGCGTGGGCACGCCGGCCGGACCCAACGGGGGAGTGATTACGCAGCTCACTGACAGTTCTTTCGTGGTCCAGCAGCAGGTGTGGAACACTCAGACGCGGAAGAGGGTTCCGGAGGACTTTACCGTAAAAATAGTCAAAAAGGACAACGAGTCTCTGTAATAGCCGATTGCGTTCAGGATAGGGGGGATAAGCCCCGCCGCTGCAAAAAAGGAGGGCCTTGGGCCCTCCTTCCGTTTTTCATTCGCTTCTTCACGGCCAACCGAAACCACAAGACGGTTTTCTTCCCGCTTCTTGCTTCCCGCTTCCCGCTTCAGTTTTTGCGCAGTAGGGAGATCAGAAGCATCACAGCGCCTGTGGAAATGGCCACATCGGCAACGTTGAACGCCGGCCAGTGAAGGTTTCCCGCGTGGAAATCCAAAAAATCGGTCACTTCCCCGAATCTCAGGCGGTCGATGAGGTTTCCGATCGCACCGCCTGCAACGCAAATATAGGCGATTCTTGTCCAGTTGTCTTTTTTGGCGGTTTTTCCGAACGCGTAGGCGATCGCCGCCACCACGAAAACGCTTACCGCCGCCAGGCCGTAGACCGCGAGGTGGTGCGCTGATCCTGCAAAAAGGCTGAAGGCTCCTCCGGTGTTTCGGACGTAGACCAGGTTAAAAAAGCCCGAAATTACGGGAAACCCCGTATCGACGGGGAGTGTGCGGGCGACGGCGTACTTGGTCACCTGGTCCAAAACCACCAGGATGGCCGTCGGAACGATAAATTGGATAGTTTTCGAGATTTTGGAATTTACCATGGAGCCCGCCGATCAGGTCCTCCTGAATCGACCCGGAGGACCCGATACGGGACGCGAGAAAAAGGACCTGCTGAAAATGGGTTGGAATGTCAACAGCTGCACGAGGAACCGCAACCGCCCCCGCCCCCGCCCACAGGGAGTTCGGACGCCACTCGGAAGCCCGAACCCATGCCATAGGAGACATAATCTACGGTGATATCCTTGGTCTTTTCGTGCAAATCCTTATCAACCAGCATGGTGAATCCGTTGATCTTGTACACGTCATCGGTCGTTTTTGGTTCATCCAGAACCATTGCCAAAGACGGCCCCGCTCAGCCACCGGTCTGGAGGAAAATCCGGATCGGGGTGATCTCCTTTTCCTTGAAATAGTCTTTCAAAACGTCTTCTGCTTTTTCCGACAAGTGAATCATTTGGGCAAATCTCCTTTCGCGTTCTTCGCAAATCGCTTATATGGCGAGCTCGAACTGATTTTCGAATAAACTTGTCCCCCCGAATTGCCACCACTGATTAACATAATTATTCCTGCCCGGAAAGATAGATATCGCTCCGAGGATAAAAAACCCCCGGTTGTGCTGCGCTCTGGGTTCCCCTGGTTTTCACTCCGTACAGAACTGCTTACATTTCCAAGAGAAACCGGAATTTGGAGCACTGCCAAACCCGGAAGTTTCTTAGCGTAAAGAGGGCTGAAATGACAAAACTGGCGGTAACACGAGATAACCTTATGGCCGTGCTGGGGCTCGAACACAGTCTCCTCCAGCGCAGCGAGCATCACTCCAGGGAAGAACGGGTAAAAAAATTTCCCCTGGCTTTCGAGATGCTCCAAAAAATCAGGGGAGTGCTCCTTTTGCACGTAAACGAGCTGGAACGGCATCTTTCCGGCGTAGACGGCGGATTCGAAACCAAGCTGAGAAAAGCGGCGACATCCTTCGTGGGCTCGGTTGCATACGCCTACGAGAGGTTTCGAACCAATGAGCCCGTTTCAAAAGTCCTGCGAGACGATTACACGCTTCTAAACCATGCCGTCATAACCTACGGGATGCTGCATACGGCCATGCTTGCCTTCCATGAACACGAGATCGCAGACATGGCCAGACGGCACATGAGCGATCTCACCTCCCTGGTGATCGAACTGGGCGAGGTGATCCCGTTTGTCCTGGCAACCGAGCTGGCCGAGGAGGTCCGGATCGAAGGCGAGCAGTCGGTCGCCCGGCAGGCGGTCGTGCAGTACCGGGAAGCGTGGACGCGCAGATGTTAGGTTTGTGTCCATCCGGAAACCCGATGGACACTGGTTATTTGCATTTAATGGATTCTTTCCGTTTCTATCGTAATGGCCCCGCCGCCGGGCGGTAGGACCGCCTGCCGGGTCGCCTGGCCCTTCCGCACGGTCAACTCTAAATCCTGATGGCCCCGCCGCCGCCAAAGGCAGCGGCATTTCGGCGAGGCAATCTGTCCGCGGCGACACGCCGCCGTCACGTCGTCGTTGACATTCGGGGGCGGGTCCTGTAGAAGGGAATAAAGACCAACCGGTCGGTCTTATTTTTCGGAAAAGGACCGCTCTTCCATGAAGTTAAAGCAGAAAATCATACTGGAATCCCTCAGACTCTTTTCACTCAAAGGGTTTTTGAGCACTGCGGTCCAGGACATCATGACCGCGGCCGGCTGCTCCAAGGGGGGCTTCTACAACCATTTCAAGAGCAAGGAGGAGCTTTTTTTCGCCGTTCTTGCCGAAGCGCGCAAAATATGGCGCGACCACAATCTGGCGGGCCTGGACGAGATCGCAAGCCCTGTCGGGAAAGTAAAACAACTGCTTTTCAATTTCAGAGACGTCTATCTCAAGGACACCAACTGCCTGCCGGGCGGGTGCATCTTCGTGAGCCTGTCGGTGGAACTCGACGACCAGTTCCCCGAGTTGGCCCGCGAGGTGAGCAGGGGCTTCGCGGGGCTAAAGAACATGCTTACCCGTTTTCTCGAGCAGGGGAAAGAAGCCGGGGAATTGAGAGAAGGGACCGACACCGAGGCCGTCGCTGCAATGATTTTTGCCGGAATTCTCGGTACGACGGTCATCTACGGTGTGGACAAGTCCTCGGCCCCGCTGGATCTTACAATCGAATCGCTTTGCGACTATCTGGACAGGCTGAGGCCCGGAGGAGCGGAGCTTCTCTCCCGGGTGGTTGGCCGCAACTGTTGAGGAAACCGCTTCCTCATGAATGCTCTTAGCTGATTAGAAAAAAGGAGAATTTCCATGGCCCTGATGACCCCGGAACAATTCGAAGAGAGTCTGAAAAGTCTCAAGCCGCGGATCTTCATGAACGGGAAAAAGGTCGAAAACATCCTGGAAAACAGAAACACACGCACGGTGGTCGAAGCCAACAAGGCCAGCTACGAATGGGCGCTCGATCCTCGCTACAGCCACATCATGACCTGCCGCTCCCCGCTTATCGACGAAGTGGTGAACCGCTACACCCATGTGAGCACCAGTACGGAGGACCTGGTGAAAAAGGCCGAAGCCGGTACCTTTACGGCCGAAACGCTCGGCACGTGCATCTATCGCTGCGTGGGCTACGATGCCTTTCATTCCCTGGCCGCGACCTGCTGGGAGATGGACAGGGATCTGGGCACCGGCTATTACCCGCGATTTCTCGAATATTTGAAGATGGTCCAGCGCAAGGACCTCTCGGTTGCCGGAGCGCTTACCGAACCCCGCGGAAAGCGAAACCAGAAGACCATCGACTGGCCCGACCCGTTTCTTTCCCTGAAAGTCGTGGACAAAAACCAGGACGGCATCTTCGTTCGGGGGGCCAAGATCAACATAAGCGGGGCTTTTGCCAGCCATGAAATGGTGGTGCTGCCCCAGGCGGCCCATTTCGAGGGCGAAGAGGATTATGCGGTGGCCTTCGCCGTTCCGACGGATGCGAAAGGAATCACCTACGTGTGCCAGTACACGCCCTATTCGGCGGAAAGAGACGCAGCCGAAGACCTGGAGGAGCTGGGAAACCCGAGGTTCGGTCAGCGGGAAACCTCCCTGGTGATCTTCGACAACGTTTTCGTCCCCTGGGACCGTGTCTTTCACTGCGGCGAGTACAAGTACTCGGTGAAATTCGTCACCCGGTTTGCGAAAACCCACCGTATGACCTGCGGGGGCACCTGCAAGGTGGGCTTCATGAACCAGATCATCGGGGCCTCCAAACTGATCCAGGAGTACAAGGGGCTGGAAAAGGCCGCGCACATAAATGACGAACTCATGGAAATGGTGGTTCTGCGGGAAACCGGTCGGGCCTGCGGTCTTGCCGCCGCCAACAAGGGCGCGGAAGAACCCGTGGGGTCCGGCGTCTTTCTGCCCGACGAACTGATGGGAAACGTCGCAAAGCTCAACATCTGCAACGCCTTCTGGCGGGTCATGGCCCTGGCGGGCGACATAGGAGGGGGGCTGATCGTGACTATGCCCTCTCTTAAAGAACTCAATAATCCCGAGATCAAGGACTATGTGCGGGAATTTTACAGCTTCGGCTCCTCGGAGCCGACCGAAAATATCATGAAAGTCCACAAGCTGCTCCAAAACTGGACGGCGGGTCAGCACGGCGTTGCCACCTGGCACGGCGCGGGCCCGGTCATGGCGCAGAAAATCATGCTCCAGCGCGTCGTAAATTACGATCACGAAAAAGAGTTGGTGAAGCAGACGCTAAACATTAAATAGATAAAGACGAAAAGCGCGGGGGCTCTCGCCCCCGCACCCCCACGCCGCCTTCG
>JAKAJS010000018.1 GCA_021813685.1 Deltaproteobacteria bacterium
ATCTGCGCCATCTGCTGATCGTGGGCACCAACGGAAGGGCGCTCGAGTACGCCGGGAAGGTTACATCTAAACCGGAATTGGGATACATCATCGTGGGGTTTGTCGAAAACGGCTGGTCGGGAAACCGAGAATTTTGCCGCAGCGGCTATAAGATCGTGACCGATTTCAGCAAATTTCCCGATTTCGTGCGCTCCAATGTCGTTGACGAAGTGATGATCTGCCTTCCGTTACGGTCGCAGTACGAGCAGGCCTCCCGAATCGTCAAATCATGCGAGGAGCAGGGGATCATCGTGCGTTTTCTATCCGATTTCTTCGATCTGGATCTCGCCGTATCCCGGGCCGAAATGGTCGATGACGCCCCGGTGGTGACGCTGCGAACCGGCGCCATGCAGGGGGGGCAGGTTCTGGTGAAGCGGGCGATCGACATTGTGGTCTCGGCCTGGTTGCTCCTGCTCCTTTCGCCTTTTTTCGCTCTGGTAGCCCTTCTGGTGAAGCTCTCTTCGCCGGGGCCCGTTTTGTTCGTCCAGTCGCGCGTCGGCCTCAACAAGAGAAAATTTCGACTGTACAAGTTCCGCACCATGGTTGTTGGCGCCGAAGAGTTGCAAAAACAGCTCGAACACCTGAATGAGGTTTCCGGGCCGGTTTTCAAGATAAAAAACGACCCAAGGATCACCGGCATCGGCAAATACTTGAGAAAAGCCAGCATCGACGAGCTCCCGCAGTTGATAAATGTCTTAAAGGGCGACATGAGTCTGGTGGGCCCCAGGCCCATGAGCATACGAGATTTCGAACTATTCGATGAGGACAGGCTGCACAGGCGCTTCAGTGTGCGACCGGGGGTCACCTGCCTCTGGCAGGTGAACGGCAGAAGTTCGCTTGCTTTCGAAAAATGGATGCAGCTCGACATGGAGTACATTGACAATTGGTCGCTTTGGCTGGATTTTAAAATTCTGGCGATGACATTGCCCGCCGTATTGAAAGGAGTCGGTGCGGCATAGTGTTGCGCGCGACCAGGCAAATCGGCACGAAAACACAATCGCACAAGTGGTTTGCGGGAACCGAAAAATGATTTCTGCCGTTGTCGTAACCTATAATTCAGAAACGAAAATAGAAAAGACGCTCCTCAGCCTGAAGGAAGCGCTTGCCGGGTTCACCTCCGAAATCATTGTGGTCGATAACGCCTCCAGTGACAAGTCCCTGGAACTGGTAGAGAAAACCAACGTTGCAGACAGAATCGTTCGATCCCGCATAAATGCTGGCTTCGCGGCCGGTGTCAACAGGGGATTGTCCGTCGCGCGAGGAAGTTACATGTTGCTCGTAAATCCCGATCTGCTGATTACGGAGGAATGTGTTTCGGGGATGCTGTGCTTTTTACGGGCAAACGCTTCGGTTGGAGCGGTTGGCCCCAAGCTGCTGTATCCAAATGGGGAAATTCAACCCTCACGCAGGAGATATCCGACTCTACGAGGCCTTTTGTCAAGTAAAATACCCTTAGTAACGAAAATTATTGGGCCATCGCATCTTAAAGACTACTGGATGTTGGATACTAAATTCGATACTCCTACAGATGTGGACTGGATAATTGCAGCGTGCATCATGATTACGGCAACCTGTCTACACCATGTTGGCGAATTTGATGATGAGTTCTTTTTATATCTGGAAGATACCGACTGGTGCATACGAGCCGGAAAGAAAAAGTATCGCATTTGCTATCTTCCGAATGTTAGTGCAATTCACTACTACCGGAAAGAGAGTTCAACCATCTCCAGCAAAGCATTTCTATATCACCTGGCAAGCAGCCTGCGCTTTGTTCGAAAACACGGCCTGGCGATATAGCGGCCACCTCAACCACTGCGCTATCGTCGAGTGCCATGGAAAAGTCACTTGGAAGCAAAACCCCCTTAAAGATTTTGCTCCTTACCGATCTATTTCCCAACCGGGTCGAAAGAGTAAGAGGAACTTTCAATCTGGTGCGCGCCTCTGCCCTGCGCGAGGCGGGGTGCGAGGTGAAAATCATTGCGCCTGTAGGATTGACGCCCCCGGCCAGGTTCTTTTCTCCGGTGGTGCGCCTCGGAAGTGTGCTGGGGTACATGAAAAGCAAACTCCGGGTAGCTCCCAGGGAAGTCATAGACGGCTTTGAGGTCCTTCATCCCAGATGGTTTTGGCTGCCGCGCAAGTTATTCTGGAGATATGAGCTGGAATTACTTCATTGGAGTGCAGGGAAAATAATCACAAAAACCCTGCGAGACTTTCATCCCGATGCCGTTCTGACTTCCTGGCTCCATCCATTTGGAACCTATGCAAAATATATAAAACGCATTGCCGATCTGCCGGTAGTAGCATTCGCAGAAGGAGGGGATATCCTCATTAATCCAATGAAATATTCGGATTGGGAAATAATAAGAAAATATATTAATAAATATATAGATGTCGTTATATCCATCTCGAACGAGATGCACCATATTCTTGGTTGTAGAACGATGGCGACAAAGCGATACCCGCTTGCCAATACCTATAACGATAAGGTATTTTATTACAAGCGAACGTCTATATATAAACATACAATCATGAAAATATTATCTGTTGGATCGCTGAACCCGGTAAAGGGACATGATATTTTGCTGAATGCGATGTGCCGGGTCAATAAAACATTCACCCTGACGATCATTGGAAATGGTCCGTTATTGGCTCAATATCTCACGTTTATCGACGCCAACGGATTAAGTGATCGTGTGTCGATCATAAAAGAAGTTGAGAATCGAAATCTGGGGGAATACCTTCGACGGAGCACTGTCTTTTGCATGCCGAGCAGATCCGAAGGGTTTGGCCTGGCATGTCTGGAGGCCCTGGCCTGCGGGATTCCCGTGATTGGTGCCAATGTGGGCGGTCTTTCCGAGATGATCCTTGAGGGCTTTAACGGATATCTCTTTGAACGGGAGGATGCGGAGGCTCTTGCGAAAAAACTGGCCATGGCCTCGGAGAAAGATTGGGACGGGGAGATAATCGCGGCATGGGCCAGGGAGCACTACAGCGCGACCAAATGGACCGGAAAAATGATTTCTCTCTTAAAGAGCGAAATTTCCCAAAAGAGTCTCTGCTCTCATGGTGCGAGGGCGGGCAGAAATCGGTAGAAAGTGTATCGGCGGGCGGAAAGGGACGATATCCTCGATTATGAGACGGCTTTTCTATCTTGCAATATGGCATCTTGCGGCAAGTCGCCTTCCCGGTACGAATGCTCCCGGGGGGCGGGCATTCAAATGGATCCGATTTCTGGTTTGCAGGAGATTGTTTAAGGAGTGCGGCGCCAACGTCGACATCGGGAGAAAGGTGAGCTTTGGCTCGGGGCAAAAGATCTCGATCGGCGAAAACTCGGGGGTAGGTGTTAACTCTCTGCTGGCAGGTACGGTGCGAATAGGCAAAAACGTGATGATGGGCCCCGATGTCATGATGATAACCGAAAACCATGAGTTTTCGCGAGTCGACATTCCGATGAAGCTGCAGGGAGTTTGCCGCGAAAGACCAATCGAGATTGGCGACGACGTGTGGCTGGGAGCAAGAGTGATTGTCCTTCCCGGGGTGCGCGTTGGCTGCGGCGCCATAATCGGAGCAGGCGCCGTGGTCGTTGGCGATATTCCCGATCGGGCGATAGCCGTTGGCAATCCGGCAAGGGTCATCCAATACCGGACGGCAAAGACGCTCTCCTCCATCATTTAGGAGGAGCGATTCGATTCCAGTGTTTTTTCGAAGCGAGGAAAAATTCTCCGTGCGCAAACGGTCCATTGCGATTAACGCCGGATCCAGCGTCATACAGATAATTGCCAATGCTTTCATGCTGCTTTTTCTCTATAAATTTCTCCTGGCCACGATCGGAGTGTCCCGTGTGGGCATCTGGTCGCTGGTCATTGCTACTACGCCAATAGTCCGGATCGGAAACCTGGGGATGGCGGGCAGCCTCGTAAGGTACGTGGCAAAATATGACGCCCTGACAGACATGTCGTCCATCTCCTCAGCTGTTCAAACCGCGGTGCTCTCCGGAGGACTCTCATCGCTCCTGTTCATGATCCTGGCCTATCCCGCAGCAAAAATCTATCTGCACATACTGGTACCTCACGGACTTTACGGTATATCCGTACAGATACTTCCGTACGTCTTTATAGGCCATTGGATTTCCATGGTGACAACGAATTTTCAAGCCGTACTTTATGGCTTTCAATTGATATCTCAAAAAAATATTATACTTACATGCGATTCTATTGCATATGTAATGACCAGCGTACTTGCAGTTCCAATATACGGCCTGATTGGATTGGTTATATGCCGATTAAGTGTATATTGTATTACATTATGTGCTACATTAATTGTTCTTCGAAAGCAACTTCCATTCTTGCCACTCGTACCCAGGATCTGGGACAAACGCTCATTTAAAGAAATGATCAGATATTCCGTAAACTATCAGACGATTGTTCTGCTAGGAGTATTATATGATCCCGTCACAAAGGGTCTGCTGAGCAGATTCGGTTCCGTTTCGATGGTCGGCTACTTTGAAATGGCAAACAAGGTAGTGCAGCAGATGAGTTCCCTGTTCGTAAACGCCTATCAGGTGCTTGTCCCCGCGTTCGCCAATCTGAAGGAGGTCGAGCCCGGCGCGATTGCCGCGGCATATTTGAATTCCTATCGGCTGCTATTTTATATCAGTCTGCCGGTCTATTCGGCGTGCGCGATTGCCATGCCCATGGTTTCCGTCGTGCTGACAGGCAGTTATCAGCCCCTGTTCGTTTGGTCGGGGGTCATTTTGCTGGGGGGATGGTTTTTTAATACGCTCGGAATTCCCGCCTGCGCGGTCTGTTTGGGCATTGGGGAGATGCGTTGGAACGTGATCTCCTATTTTGTGATGGCGATCGCCAACCTTTTTCTGGGACTGATGTTCGCCAAAATCTGGGGAGGCTTTGGTGTCGTGGGGGCCTGGGCAATATCACTCGCCGTGGGAGGAATGATTCAAAACATTTCATATAATCTCAAAAGCAGAATTGGTCTGCGGGAACTATTTCCCGCTTCCTCCCGACCGCTCGCTCTTTTTTCGCTTTTGGGTTTCATGGCGGGCTACGCAGTATGTCACAAGACCTCAGCCTTTTGTCGAGAATCCATAGCTAATGGCTTGATGATATCCTGCTTTGCGCTGGCAATCGCCATACCGTTGTGGGTGCATCCATCGCGAAAAGAGTTTCTGATCTGTTTGTCCATGATCGTTCCCAAAAAATCGGGACCATAACACGTTATTTGTTGATTGGCTGGATGCAAATGACATCTCTAAACAATCGCGGTATATCGACGGATATATTCACTGCCGTAGGCGGAGCCATTGTAGGGCTTATTGCAGTCGTTGCATTGAGATCTAGCGTATCGACCTTTATTGGAGCGTTGGCAATTGCTGGAGTTATGATAATAGGAGTAATAAGTACGGAGTGGCTATTTCTGATAATGGTTGCAAGTGCGGTTTTTTACACGCCGCTGGCCGATTTCTCACATAGAGTTGGCGGAATATTAGTAATTCCAATGGACGTATTGTTTGTAATGATGATTGTATTGATATTATTGAAACGATTATGTGATACACGAATTACTGTCAATAGAAGTTGTTTCCTGGAACATGGTCTCGATTTACCCCAAAGAGTGGCTGGATTATTTCTTTTGATTTTCTTTGTGGCAATTATGCTTGGCTTCTTCCGGTACCATTATTGGCAAACGATTTTGACGGAGGCGAAGGTGGGGGTGTACTTTGGTGCAATCCCCCTCCTCGCCGACCTGTTCAGGAAACGTTCGGTTGGCCTTAAAATCTTTTTAGTCTTCGTTGTTTTGGCTTCCTCGCTCGGGAGCGTCTATGACCTTTATGCACGGGCATGCCACGTCTATACCGTGGGAACTTTTACCGGCGGCGCAGCCGGGGAGGTATCCTACGCCTACACGGCCGCAGGCGATATCGTGCGCGATTACGGGTGGGGATCTACCTTCGTCTATCAGGTTTTTGCCGTCCTGATATCGTTTGCATTCTTCCTGACCGAAAGGGGGCCTGCGCGCCGTCTGGGGTGGATCGGCCTGTTTGTGATCAACCTTGTGGCCAACTTGCTGACGGTGACCCGGGGGTACATGGTTGGCATGTTTGTAGGCATTGTTACGATAATCTTTCTGACAAGCTTTCCCGGGTCTTTGTCGGAAGCGGTTTGTCGGGGAAAACCAATCGTTCGAATGATATTTGCCTGCTCGGTGCTGCTCGGATTGGTATTCGCCGTGGTGCAGGTTGTTCCTCAAACCAGCGCCGCATTCGAGCGCATTTACGGCCTCTATGATCGTCATTATGCCGGTGACGGAGATGTCGGCAATATGGAATTTCGGATTCAATCCATGCGGCTGGGCTTACGCCACGCATTGCACTACCCGTTGGGAAACGGGTTCGGGTACAGGAGACCGTCCTCCTCTTTATCCTCCCGGCAGGAAGAAATTCGCAAACTCGTTTACCACAATTCCATTGGCTTTATGCTGTACAAATTCGGCCTTCCGGGGACACTCGTTATAATAGGTATTTACTGTATGATAATTGTCAGACTTTTGTTGCTGATCGTAAGAGAAAGAGGATACGATAACACAATAAGTATATGTCTTATAGCATCTGTTATAGCCACGTTAGCTATGAGTATTACGTCGACAAATTGGCTATTTGATTATAGTAGCCTGCTGCCATTTATAGTGATACTCATCTCCGCGAGCCTGGTTATAAGTGATTCGCAAATTAATACACATGTTACATCGTGTTTGTTAAAGTTTTATGACGGTAAGGCCTGTAAGAAGGCCTCACAATAAAGTGGAAACAAATACGCCAATAGTGTGCTTCTCATCCAATGACTGGAATGACATACCCTCCAGCAAATTCCATATAATGCGGTATATCGGGCAAAGCAGGACTGTTCTTTTTATTGAAACGATCGGTATTCGTCAGCCGAGGATATGTGCTAATGATGCAAAACGTGCATTTCATAAAATTGAAAAGTCACTGCAAGGAAGCAGGCATGCCGAGGCGAAGATTTATAGGTGGTCACCGCTTGCGATTCCATTCCATAAAGTCATGGTTGTACGACATATCAATTCGTTGTACATAGCTGCCATGATAAAGCGCATCAGCTCCACTTTGGATATTAAAAAACCTGTAATTTGGTCATATCTTCCAAATGCCATTGGAATCATCAAACGCCTGGATTTTTCCAAGCTTGTCTATCACTGCATTGACGATTATGGTGAGTTTACCGGTGCGCCGAAGCGATCGTTTGAAGCCATGGAACGGGAGATTCTCCAGACTGCCGATCTTACGGTTGTCTCGTCGCGGGAGCTTCTTTCGTTGAAGCGGCCCCATTCCAAAAATATAGCCTATGTCCCGCATGGTGTGGATTTGAAAGGGTTTGAGCGGGAATTGAAAAACCGGGTTACCCTGCCTGATATCGATGCGGTAAAAGGGCCGACAGCCGGTTTCGTTGGAAGGATCGCCGACTGGATAGATCTTGAGCTTGTAGGCCGCTGTGCATCCGAGATGAGACATTGGAGTTTTGTTTTCGTAGGCCCCTCAAACGTCGATCTGTCGCGGTATCGTGGTATGGGGAACATGATTTTTTTGGGCAGAAGGGACCATCGCCTCATTCCCCATTATATAAAGAGGTTCGACGTTTGCCTGATGCCGTTTGTTTGCAATCGGCTCGTCGCCAGTGTCAATCCGTTAAAGATGTATGAGTACCTTGCCGTCGGAAAACCCGTCGTTTCCGTGCCTATGCCCGAGACTGCAGAATTTGCGGGAGTTGTCGCCATTGCAGAACCACGCGATTTTTCTCGTGCAATCCAGCATGTCTACGAGACGGATTCGCCTTCGAAGCAAGAGGTGCGCATTGACTCGGTACGCGGAAGGTCCTGGGAGGCGGTGGCCGATACGATTTTGGAAAGGCTGGCGTGCACGCCTCGCGGGTAAGCGGCTAAAAGAGCGCAGTCGGGGCTGTTTTGTTGACCGAATCCTCTGAGGAAACGGGAGGCAACATGATCAGGACCGGGTCGCTGTTTAGTGCGGTCATTCTGCTTCTCCTGTTAGATCTGGCCGGAAACGCGGGTAGCCGGAGGGCAAAAGATTTCGAGGTCTTCCTCACCGCCGGGAGCGCCCCTTCGACCTATGGCTTCCGCGAGGTTGCTCCTCCGCGCGCGCCGGGGTATTCGGGAAACAAGATATTGGATCTTTATGAGACCTCCGCTCCACACACTTGCGGATACTTCGCCAAATTTCGCTTCCATCTTCAGCAGGAGGGAAACTATTTCCTTGTCGTATGGGTCCAGGCTCTGGATACCCCCTATTCTTCCCCCTTCACGCTACGGCTGGATGAAGGCAACGAGTGGAACTTCCGAAAAGAAACCGCAAGGAGGCTGCCCGCGCAGATTCCCTATGGGCTGGAGATGACCGGGTATTACGTTGGGCCGGTAGCCTTAAGGCCCGGAAGACATTCCCTGGTGGTTGGAGTCACCGCGAGAAGATCTTTCAGCGATAAGGCCTACAATCTGGTTCTGGACGCCATCGGACTTACCAGAAAAAATCCGGCGGGTGAGGCAAAACTGCCCGCCGTTTGTATAACAGTTGATGCAACAAAGACTTCAGGGCACTTTACCCCGCTAACCGATCTGGCGCAGGGCGGCATAGCCTCGGTTGCCACTCCCGCCTTCTGGGAGTCCGTGGTCCCGATAATCAACCATCTCGGGACTTCTTTTGTTCGAATCGATCACGTTTTCGACGACAGCTACTACGGCGTACTCCGAAGAAAGCCGGATGGATCCCTTGGATACGACTGGAGACGTCTGGATGCGATTTTGTCCGAAATAGAGAAAACCCGCGCGAGACCTTTTTTCTGCCTGAGTTACATGCCGGCAGCCTTGAGCCGGAACGGATCGGGCCGCCAACCACCAAAGAAGCTTGAAGAGTGGGAAAATCTCTGTCGGGGACTCGTCGAGCACCTCAAAGAACGTTTCCATTGGTCCGGGCTCTACTATGAAATTTGGAACGAACCCGATATTCAAGCTTTCTGGCAGGGATCCCAAGGCGACTATTTCGACCTCTATCGTGCGACAGCGGCAACGATCAAGGACATCGACCCCACTGCACGGGTAGGCGGCCCTGCCGTATCGAACGCGGTGGGCACCTGGCTCGGTGCGTTCCTGCAATTTGTGAAAAGCCGCCATCTCCCACTCGATTTTGTTTCCTGGCACCTCTACAGTCAGGACCCTGCCTCTTACGCATACGAGGCCAAGTATGTAAAGCAGCTCCTGTCGAAGTTGCACTTTCCGGAAAACGTAGAGCAACTTCTCACCGAGTGGAATGCGAGCGGCACCACTGATTTCGCAAACGATGCCTACTATAATGCCGGTCGGACTGCGGCTGTTCTTTCTGTTCTGCAAGCCGGAAATATGGCCGGGGCTTTTTTTTTCATGCCCAAGGAAGCCTTCGGTCCACGGGAGCTTTATGGCGGGTTGGGGCTCGTTACCGCAAACGACAGCCCGAAACCTTCCTACGACTGTCTGTATGCATTCAATCGCATGAGAAATGGTGAAAAGCTGAAGATCAGTTCCACCGACGGCGACGTGGGGGCGTTTGGCGTGATGAGCGATGGCACGCTCAAAATGCTCTTATGGAATTATTCGGGGAGGCAACCGTTTGGCCGGCCAAGGAAAATAAACATTCGGTTAAACCTTGCAGGAACCCCGCTTTCAAGCGGCACGATCGATCAGAGCGAATATCTCATAGACAGCCGGCACAGCCGGGGCACAGGCAACCGCGACCTCCCCGATCTGGAGCTTGCATCCACAAAATCCTTTCCCGAAAAAGCAATTCACAAAGAAATGGTGTCCCTGGAAAACGGCGGGGTTCTGTACATGGAACTACACGAGAGAAAAGCGCCGATGCTATCGCCCCCCGTACCCCCACGCAGCAAGGCTGCTCATTTGGCGAAGTTTGTCCAGCACGCCCGGGTCGGGCTGAAAGTCGATGGAGGGAGAGCCGGGAAGGGGGAGCCTTAGATCGTGGAGGAAGGGCCTGTTTTGGATCTTCCTGTTGAAGGCCTGCACCATGAGGTTTTCAAGGTTTGCCGCATCGGCCATGTTGTAGGCAAGGAGCGTTTCCAGCGCCTTAGCGTTTCGGTTTTGGAGGTATTCGTTCCACAGGAGCACGGCGAAAAATCCATCGACGCCTTCGAGTTCTCCCCGAGAAAGCCCCAGGCTTTTCTCGCACCCCTTCAACCCCCCGCGAAAGCCCAGGCTTGCGAGCAGGTAGCGTAAATCGATGTGCGCCTGGTTTAGCTCTATTCCGAAATAACTGCGGATGAAGGGAAGGTCGAAACAGGTTCCGTTGTAGGTTACGAGGAGTTTGTAGCGCATCAGGTCGCCCGGGAGGCGATCGAGATTTTGGCCGTGGATGTAATGAAACACCCTGGTGCCGTCGTAGACCGCAGCGGTCGTGATGTAGTCGTCGGGGCCCCCGAGGCCGGTAGTTTCAATATCGACATAGGCGGCGCACGATCGGAAATCCGCAAAAAGCCGCCAAAGCGAGTGAGAGGGCATACTGCGGGCGAAATACCCGGCATCGAGGGCGTTTAGCTTTTCCCGGGAAAGCTCGATGTGAGCGCCAAGCGCCTCGTGTTTTCTTTTCCCGAAAGGAGAGGCGGCTTTTCCGAATTCCCCGAGGAAGATCTCCCAGGAGTGAATTCCTTTTTCCCAGAGAGACTCCTCGGTCTTCGGGCCGACGCCGGGCAGGTGGAGAAAAGTGTGGTTCAGCATCCGGCAAATCAGTTGTTGCGCCTGCCGAAAAGGCGAAGGAGAAGCAGGAACAGGTTTATAAAATCGAGGTAGAGGCGCAGGGCGCCGATCACGGCCCCTTTACGTTCCTCTTCGGTCCCGGCAAACCCCGCGTAGGCCATCGCCTTTACCTGCTGGGCGTCGTAGGCGGTAAGGCCGATAAAGATGGCGATTCCGGCATAGGTGATGAGCCAGTCGAAAGCGGGACTGCGCAGAAAAATATTTACGACCGAAGCGATTATGATCCCGAAAAGGCCCATTATGAGCAGGCTTCCAATAGAGGTAAGGTCGCGCCGGGTGGTGTAGCCGTAAATGCTCATCACGGCGAAAGTGCCGCCCGTTATGAAGAAGGTGCTTGCGATCGATCCCTTGGTGTAGACCAGGAACAGGGTGGAAAATGTAACGCCGGTCAAAGCGGCATAGAGGAAAAACATGAGAAAGGCGGTCGCCGAGCCGATTCTGCCGATCGCGGCGCTAAGAGCGATCACAAGGCCCAGTTCGCCTACGACAAGCAGCATCATGACCATCGGGTGTGTCACAAGAGAGTAAACCAGGCCGGTGTTTGCGGCAAAGAGGGCTGAAATCGCCGTTACCCCCAGCCCGAGCGCCATCCAGTTGAACACGCGGCGTATGAATTCACTTTGGACCTGGACGGCTGCCCGATCCCTATCAAAAACGGTGCTTCCTTGCATTGGCTTCCCCTGTAATTGTTTGGTTCATAAGTGTTGAATAGTTTATATCCGGCCGAGCAAAGTTGCAACGTCTTTGGTTCAAAAACCTGTACGGGAGATTTTCAAAAACCGGCAGCAAGGGCTTTGCCCGCGTTGCCGGTTTAATTTTTTCCACTCGCGGGGGCGGATGCGAGGAGGAGTTTTCGCACAAAATCGGGCAGCCAGGCCGATTTGGCCGACAACCCGCGAAGGATGTGTTCCTTTACGACCGGTTCGATCCCGCCCTGGTTGAACTTGAGCAGACGCAGATATTCATCGAGGTAGGGGTGTTCGAATTGCTGCGTGGCACCTTTGGTGATGTGATCGCAGGCCACATGGGCGACATAGAGAAGGGCGATATTGATCTTTTGATCCGAGGGGATTTCCGAGGGCGGACAGAAAGTGGGGTAAGCCTGATATTCTATGGTCTGGCAGATTCGCGTCGGGATATTCCACTGTTTTAAAAGCAACGCTCCGAGCTTGGAGGGGTCGAGCATTTCGATAAAAAGCGACCATTTCGGGTTTTGTTTTCGAAGAAGGAGCGCCACCGTCTGGCCGATGTCGTGCAGGAGTCCGATTGTGCTCATAAAGGCAGCCAGGTCCTTTTCATAGGAAAGACATAGCTCCGCTGCGACATGAGAGAGGAAAACGGAATGTAGATACACTTCCCGGAATTCGTTCGAATTGGGAATCGTCTTCATGAGGCCGCGCGATACGGCGATCTGGTAGACTTCGTTGAACCCGAGATAGGTGATCGCATAGGAGATATCGCTGATTTCCTTGGGCAGATGGAAGCGCGGAGAGTTGATCGTCTTGAGGATGTCGACCACGAGGGAAGGGTCCTGTTTGGCGAGCGCCGCCACTTCTTTGGCCGAGGGTCTGTCGCTTGCGAGCAGTTCGATCAGGTGCGTGATATGCAGGGGAAGCCTTGGAATGCTATTTACTATATTGGTAATTACCTCGGATTGCTCATATTTTTCCAGAGGCTTGCGAAATTTTGCGATATATTTGCTCAAGGCCACTTCTCGAAACTGCGCCGACTCTTTTTGCTTTTTGGCCGCCGTCAGGCGGGCAAAAACGGCGTCATTTAGGATCTTTAGAATTGCGCCGCGGGTTTCGGGTTCGAGTGCGTCCAGGGCCGCCGGGCTAAGACAAAAAACCGCGGAGGCTTCTTCGGCAACGACCGCGCAGTCTCTGCCGGTTTGGCCCAAAAGGGTGGTTTCTCCGACCAGATCGCCGGCTTTGTACTTCATGGCTCGAGCGCCCGAATTGCGGGAGGCGGCCCTGAGCGTTCCGTTTAGCACCCAATAGAGGTTGGGATCGGGCATCCCTTTTTTGAACAGGACTGTCTTCGCTTCCAGCGACTTTACGCTTCCTGTATTAAATAATTTGATTTGTTCCCCATCGCTCAGGTTGGGAAATATTTGCGGAAAAGCGCGGTTTGCTATTTTCCCTTTAGTAAGCATAGCATTGCCTCGTTCAAAGTAAGATAAGGGCCGGTACCTGCAAGGGGTGAGTGAGCCGGCGTAGCGGCAAAATCTTTGCTCTACAGGTCGCCAACAAATACTTCGGAAGAATCGACAGATTTCTTGACGATTTTGTGCGTTGAGTATCGGGGGTGCCTCAGAATGGACCGTTTCCGTATCCATGCGGTTAGGGATAACCCGCCCTCGAAATTTAGGGGGCCCCAAGGCCGAGAATACTTGTTTCTCCTACTTTAAGCCTTATTTATGTGATGTTACGTTTGTTTGAAATTGCTTCCGATTTGAAATAGGGACGGAATCAATCGAAACACTTAGGTTTGCATGTTCCCACCCGCGTGAATGTATTCCTCCGGTCTATTTTTACGCGGGCCTCCCAGCGGGGATTAATCGAAAAAGGAGGGAATTTCGATGCTAAGCGAGCTCTTCACGAACCACGGTTCAGCCGTATTTATCGTGGCGTTTACAGCTTTTGTTTTGTCGTGCGTCATGGCTTCCGGCCGGAAATTTCGAAGGAAGGAAAAGTCGGACCCTCCTCCCATCTTCGGACCCATACGAGGTATGTATGTGTGCTATCAGTGCGACACGATTTTCAACACCCCCCAGTGTCCCAATTGCAACGAAGAGGCCTCGGTACCGCTGATTCATCTTACCGGGAGCATCCTCGAAGACGAAAGATTGGCTGCGGTAACAAGCCGAATCAAGACGCGCGTCAACTGGAAATTCTCCCTGCCCCGGGGCGAGCAGGCCGTCCCGGCGTCTTTACAAAACCCTACCAACGGGAACGGGAAAGATTCCTCCGAGGTTCCCGTCACCTTGTTATTCTCCCCGGAAAGTGGCCGCGAGTTATCCTGAAGCCCTTTGACCCGCCGGCTGTCATCCCGGTCCGGACCGCAAATCGGTCCGGACTCCTTCCCGCCGCGACACTTCTCGAGCGTTGGTGATTTCCGGCAGAATGGTTTTCTTGTATACAATGGGGGCACATTGCGAAAAAAGGAGAGACGGACAATGCAGGTCAGAGTAGGGGACGTGGAGATTCATTACGAAATGGAAGGGGCGGAGGGTGCGCCATTTCTCACATTCAGCCACTCTTTGGCCTCGTCGCTGGAATTGTGGGACCTGCAGGTGGCAACGCTGCGCCGCGAGTATCGAATCTTGCGATTCGATACTCGCGGCCACGGCAGTTCCTCCGCACCGCTTGGCCCCTACAGCATCGAGATGCTTGCCAGCGATGTGATCGGATTGCTCGATCATCTGGGCATCGAACGGACCCATTTTGCAGGGATTTCCATGGGAGGAATGATCGGACAGGTCCTTGCCTGCAGATACGGGGAGCGGATCGACCGGCTGGTTTTGGCCAACACCACGTGTCGGGTGGCCCCCGAGGCTGCTCCACTGTGGGAGGAGCGTATCCGTACTGCGGAAACTCTCGGCATGGAAGCGCTTGCGCCCGATATACTCAAGCGCTGGCTAAGCGATCAGTTTCGTCGCCTCCAGCCGGAATTGACCGAGAGGATTCACAGCATGATCGTCTCCACTCCCGTTAACGGTTATGTCGGCTGTTCGCGTGCGATCAGCACCTTTGACATTTCCAACGAACTCCGGGGGGTTTCCGCGCCCACGCTGATCATTGCCGGGGGGCTCGACGAGAGCGTGCCGCTGAGCGCAGCCATGGCGATTCAGGAGGGCATCGAGGGCTCCGAGCTCGCTGTCATGCCGGGAGCCCTGCACCTTAGCAATATCGAAACCTCAGAGCCCTTCACGGACGCGATCGGGAGGTTTCTGGAAGGCTAAGAGCCCCGCAATCCTGCAAGAGTAAGGTCCTGTCGGGTTTCGACAAAATATGGCTTGTTGGTGAAAAAAAGACTGAAGTCGTAAAACGCTCCTCCCGATATTTATTCCATAGCGAAAACCGTATTTCTACCCCCTCAAAGAGCCGGAAGAAGGATACCCCCCCTGTCTTCCGGTTCTACTTTTCTCTGTCAGTGCTTATATTATGCACGTATATCCATATACTGGGAGGCGGTTATGAAAAAAAATGCTTTGATGGCCATTCTGGTGGTATTCCTGAGCGCCGCAATGATTCTTACGGCTGGTGTGGGGACAAGTTTTGCGAGATCTCCCGCCTACTGCGACGGGTATGCCAGGGACTATGCCAACAGCTATTCGGGTGGAGGCGGTAACGTGCTGGGCGGCGCGATCGGAGGGGCTGCCCTGGGGGCTCTTTTCGGCGCAATTGCCGGCGCGCCCGGGGCCGGCGCAGGAATTGGCGCAGGAGTGGGTGCGTTGGGCGGAGGGGTCGCCACGGCAAACAATTGGAATTACCTCTACCGTCACGCTTATTGGAGGTGCATGCACGGGTACCGGCTCTATTAACGGGGTCCGTTGGCCCGGGGCTGAAGGGCAGGGAGGGCCGGTTTTTTCCCTCCCCGCAGCCGCCTTTGGGTCAGGAACGGCGAAGACGTTCGCTAAGTCGTTCCATGAGCACGAAGAAGACAGGTACGAAGGGTATTGCAAGTAAGGTGGAAGCAAGCATGCCGCCAAAGACGACGGTACCCAGGTCGCGCTGGCTTGCCGCGCCTGCCCCGAAGGCTACCACAAGCGGAAAGACCCCGAGAATGAACGCGAAGGAAGTCATCAGGATGGGGCGGAACCGCCTGCGCGTGGCTTCAATGGCTGCCTCGGTGATGGACATGCCGCCTTTGTGCAGATCGCGCGCGAACTCGACGATAAGAATGGCGTTCTTACTTGCCAGAGCGATCATGAGAACGAGTCCGACCTGGGTGTAGAGGTCGGTTTGGTAGTCGCGGAACCAGAGCGCGATGAGGACGCCTACGAGAGCTATCGGAACGACCAGGATGATGGCCGCAGGCGATGTCCAGCTTTCATAGAGGGCGGCAAGCACCATGTAGACCAGAAAGATGGAGAGGGCGTAGATGAAATAGGCCTGGTTGCCCACCTGCTTTTCCTGGTAGCTTGTGGAAGTCCAGTCGTAGCTGATACCGGGAGGGAGGATGTGTTCCGCCAGGCTTTCCATTTTGGTCAGGGCCTGACCGGAGCTGAACCCGGGGGCTGCCGAACCGAAAATGGCGGCCGAGGGGTAGAGATTGTAGCGGGTGACAACGTCAGGTCCCAGGGTGTGGTGCACGGTGAGCAGGGTGTTAAGGGGGACCATTCCGCCTTTAGTGTTTCGGACATACAGGTTGCCGATATCCGAGGGATTCAGCCGATACTTGCTGCTCGCCTGGATATAGACCTGGTAGGTCTGGTTGTATTTGTTGAAAAGATTTACAAATGAGGAGCCCAGATAAGCCTGGAGCGTATCGAATACACTTGTGAGCGGGACCTGAAGCGCCTCGGCCTTGGTGCGGTCGATGTCGAGATAGAGTTGCGGGCTGCCCGTATTGAAGGTGCTCACCAGGTGTTCGAGGCCGGGTTGGGTATTTCCCGCCTGAATGAGGCTGTTGGTGGCCTGCTGGAGACGCTGCAAGCCGAGGTCTCCGCGGTCTTCGATCTCCATCTGGAAGCCGCCTGTCTGGCCAAGCCCCCGAATGGGCGGCGGGATTACGATGAACGCCTGCGCATCCTGGAGAGAGGCGAGCTGACGGTTTATACTCCCCAGTATCACGTTCAGGTTCAAGGCTGAGCCGCGTTTGCTCCAGTCCTCGAAAGTGACGAAGGTCGAGGAAAAGTTGGATTCATTTGCGAAATCCAAAAAGGAAAATCCCCCGATCGTGACCCAGGCCGCAACGCCGGGAGTATGTTTCAGGATATGATTTATCTGGGTGGCCACCGCCCGGTTGCGATCCAGGGAAGCCCCATCGGGCAGGCGGCAGAGAAGGACGCCGAATCCCTGGTCTTCGACGGGAAGAAATCCGGTCGGACGTTTAGTGAATTGCCAGAACGTGACGCCGATGATCAGGATGAAGACGAAGAGCATCAGGACGGGGCGCTTTACCATGTTGCGAACCAGCGCCATATAGACGTTGGTCACCCCTTCGAAGAATCTGTTGAAGCCGCGATAGAACCAGTTGACCCGTTTTTCGCCCCGGGGTTTTAGCCAGAAAGCGCACTGGACGGGTTTTAAGGTCAGGGCGTTGATGGCGCTGATAACCGAGGTGGCCGCAATGACCAGTGCGAACTGGCGAAAAATCTGGCCGGTTATGCCGGGGAAAAAGGCGGCCGGAAGGAAAACGGAGATCAGGGCGAGGGTGATCCCGATGACCGGGCCGGTCAGTTCGCTCATCGCTTTGAGGGTGGCTTCCCGGGGCGCCATTCCCTGCTCGATGTGATACGAGGAGCCTTCCACAATGACGATGGCGTCGTCGACCACAATGCCGATGGCCAGAATCAGCGCGAAGAGCGTCATCAGGTTGACGCTGAAGCCCAATGCGGCAATGGCTATGAAGGCGCCGATTATGGTTACCGGAACCGTTGTCGCGGGGACGAGCATCGCCCGGAAATTTTGCAGGAAGAGCATGACGACGATGAGCACGAGGATGCCGGCGATAAAAAGCGTTTCATAGACCTTGTGAATCGCCTCGCGCACGAACTGGGTGGTATCGTAGCGGATTTTGTATTTCATCCCTGCGGGAAAGCTCTTGCTCATTTGGGCCATCGCCTTGTAGACGTGGTTGGCCACCGTTATGGCGTTGGCGTCCGGGAGGGCGAAAACAGGGACGAGGGCGGTCTTGAGGCCGTTGAAGTACGAAAAGTTGGCATAGCTCTGCTGGCCGAGCTCGATCTTTGCCACGTCTTTCAGGCGCACGATCTGCGGGGCCTCGCCGGTACCGGACTTTACGATGATGTTTTCAAACTGTCGAACGTCGGAGAGGCGGCCAAGGGTGCTGACGGTAAACTGGAACGGCTGCCCCTTGGGAACCGGGGGGGCGCCCAGAAGGCCGGTAGCCACCTGCACATTTTGTCCCTGGATCGCGGAGAGTACGTCGGTGGTTGTGAGCCCGTAGGACTGGAGCCTGTCGGGATCGAGCCACACCCGCATGCTGTAGGCCCCCGAACCGAACACCCTTGTCTGGGCCACACCCGGGATCCTGGCGAGAGGATTGAGAAGATTTATGCTGGCGTAGTTGGAAAGAAACACGGAACTGAAGCGATCGTTTGGAGAATAGAGGCTTACGACCATCAGGATGTTGGGCGAGACTTTCTTTACCGTAACACCCTGCTGCGTTGCGTTTCCGGGAAGCTGGGCAAGAGCTCCGTTTACGGCGTTTTGGACAAGCGTCAGGGCATCGTTCAGGTTGGTCCCGACGTTGAAGGTGATCGTGAGCGAATAAGAACCGCTCGAACTGACCGAAGACATGTATACCGCGTTTTCGACGCCGTTTACCGCCTGCTCGAGCGGGACGCCGATGGTTTTGGCGACGACCTCGGCGCTCGCCCCCGGATAGCTGGCCGAAACCGAGATCGTGGGGGGAACGATGTTGGGATACTGGGATACGGGAAGTATGTAGAGCGCGACAGCGCCGATTACGATCGTAACGAGGGCGATGACGTTTGCAAAAATAGGCCTGTCGACAAAAAACTCGGATATCATTTGGTTGTTCCCTTGGAGTTTTCTTTGGGCGAACTCTTGGCGAATACGGGGATGACTTTCTGGCCGGGGATGGCATGGAGCACGCCTTGGGTAACGACCAGTTCATTCCCCGTGAGGCCCTTTTCGATCACGAAGGAATATCCCTTCGTAGGGCCAACGGTTACATTGCGGTGTGAAACCGTGTGGTCCTTCGGATTTACCACCAGCAGGTAGGCTCCCAACTGATCGTACTGCACCGCGGCCTGCGGAACGAGTATTGCGGGATGCTTTTTGCCAAGCGGAAGTCTCACGCGCACGTACTCGCCGGGCAGCATTTTGCCGTCATGATTGGGGAAGACGCCCCTGAGAAGCAGGGTTCCGGTGGATGCATTCACCGAACTCGCTGCGAAATCCAGGTAGCCTTTCTGCGGGTATCCTTTTTCGGTGGATAGCCCGATGTAGACGGGAAATCTTCCGATATCGCGCTTGTTGAGCGAACAGGTCCTCAGTTCGTTTACGTAGGGAGGCACAGCGGTCTCGGCGATATTGAAGTAGACGTAGAGCGGGCTTATCTGTGTCAGGACCGCCAGCGTGGTATTGCTTCCCGCAGCCCCGACGAGATTGCCGGGATCGACAAGTCGTCTATCGATTCGCCCCGTGAAGGGGGCGACCACCCGTGTATAGGCGAGGTTGAGTTTTGCGAGGTCGCGCTGGGCTCTGGCGGTGACCAGATTGGCCTTGGCCGTGTCGAATTGGTAACGCCAGTTTTCGACATCGGAGGCGGCCGCGGCCTTTTGCGCGTAAAGCTTGGAATAACGCTCAAACTGCGATTTGTCATACCGCAGAGCGGCTTTTTGGGTCAGGATGGCCCCCTCGGCCTGCTGGAGTTGCGCCTCGTAGGTGTTTTGCTGGATGCGAAACAGCAGCTGCCCTTTTTTGACAATATCGCCGTCTTTAAAAAAGACCCCGTCGAGATAGCCTTCCACGCGCGCCGGAAGCTGCACGGTATTTACCGCCTGCGTGTTGCCGCTGGTATCCAGATAATCGACTATGTCTTTACGCTCGGGGCGGCTTACCGTGACCTTGGGCGGAGGAAAGGAAAAGGCGGCCTTCTTCTTGCTGCCGCAGCCTGCGAGAAAAGTCAGCATCAGGCAGGTTAAGACGGCGCCGGCGATTTTTTTTGTTTTGAACGAAATCATGATTTCTCCAACGACTGCATATATGTATTGGCGGATTAAGCCGGCCTCTTACCAGTCCGGGCGGCGAACATCGGGCTGCTTGCAGGCGGGTGGCAAATAGACTGCCGGGGAAAGCAGATTGCCCCAGTTCGTTCGCTTTGCCATCATTTCCTTGATTTCCGGCGGAAGTATATCCTGTCCGCGGCTGATTTCCCACCCGCCGCCAACAGATTTATAGACCCCTACAAGATTGAGGGCTATATTGCCCAGGGCCGTGGCCAAGCTGTCCTGGGCGGCAAGAAGCGCCTGTTGGGCCGTGAGAACCGTTGTGAAATCGGTGCTCCCGTTGCTGTACTGTATGAAAGCGAGCTGCAGGGAACGCTTTGCCGCTGCCGTGGCAAGAGCCAGGCTCCGGGCGTTTTGCTGGGAGCGCAAGAAACCGGTGATATAGTCTTCGACCTCCCGCTGCGCCTGGAGCACGGTGTTGCGATAGGTGAGCAGAAGCGCCTGGAATTGGGCATCCTGTGCCCGCACGTTATTCGTGATACGTCCGTAATTTAAGATATTCCAGGTCACGGAGGGCCCGGCGGAAATCGCGGCAGCTTTGGCGGTAAAAAGATCGGAGAGTCTTGAAGTCCCAAAGTCTGTGGCAAGGCCACCGACGTTTCCGGTAATCGAAAAGGCGGGGAAAAGATCGGCTTTGGCAATGCCGATTTGCTCGCACTGAGCCGCGGCCTTGAGTTCGGCGCTGCGGACATCGGGGCGGCGCCTGAGAAGATCGGCGGGAATTCCAACCGCTACGCTGGGCGGAGGAACGGGAATTTTATCCGTGCCGCCCAGCAGATTGGTAAGATTGCTGGGCGGGATACCCAGAAGCACGCTCAGAGCGTCCTTGTTCTGCTTGAGCTGCTGCTGCAGGACGGGAATGGTCGCCTCGGTATTGTAGAGAACGGTTCTTGCCTGCTCCACGTCCCGTTCCGAGGTAGAACCGGCGCGGAAACGGGCTTGGGCGATCCGGAGGCTCTCCTCCTGGATTTTGCGGTTTTCCCGTGCGATTGCGATGCGGTTTTGAAGCGTCCGTATCTGGATATAGGCATCGGCGGCATCGGCGGTAAGAGACACCAGAGCGTTGTCATAATCGGCTAGGCTTGCGCGCCAGGTATAATCGGCCGATGCGACCGCTCTCCGGAACTTGCCCCAGAAGTCGAGTTCCCAGGCCACGTTGAGACCGAGTTGGTCTTGAAAATAGGTGTTGGAAACCGAACCGGCTGCGTTGGAGGACGAAACGCCCGTACCGGCCGCACCATAGGAGCTGAATCGGTTGAAGGTAGTATATCCGACCGCCTGCTGTGTCTGGGGGTAGAGCTCGCCGGCGGCGATTCCCAGCTGGGCCCTGGCCTGGAGAACGTTGACAGCTGCGATGTGCAGTGTAACATTATCGCGATAGGCCCTGGCGATTATGCGGTTTAAGTCCCGATCGTCAAAGCTTTTCCACCAGGCGCAGTAGTTGGCGGGTTTAGTCTTGATCTGCTTGTTTCCCGCTTCCAGCCAGTTGGCGGAAACCGGGGCCGCTGGTTTTACGAAGTTGGGTCCCACTTTGAGGCAACCCTGCATAGACAAAATAGCGGCAAGGAAAATCGGCAAAAATACGAGGTTTCTGAAGGTCATCAGCGTGTCCGCGCTCCGGTTGAAAGTTGTTTCCGGCGGCCATTAATTGCAAAGATTTCGATCGAGAGCAAGTTAAAAAGTGCAAAGGTTTAGCTCGACGTTTCATTCACAGGAGGAGGGCATGAGCAAGTTTATCCAGATCGACGTCCGACTGCTAGCGGCGTATGGAGAAGGCGGATTGAAGCGAGCATTTCCCGATCTGTACAGGCTTCTCGACGAGGCAGGCTACGACCTGGTGATCGAACGGGAACCTTCGCTCTACGAGATGGTGGAGGTAATGATCCGGATGAATAACGATCCTGCAGTCGGAAGGGAATCGAAGAAAAGGATTGCAAAAAAGCTGAAAGAAATGACACAGGTGCGCGACCGGGCTCGCGAGGCGCTTTTATCCGGCAGGCTGAGCGAACTGGATGGGCTGCTCTACAGGCTCGAAGACCTGTTTTCCGACCTTTAGGCCGGCCGCGACGGCTCGGAGCGCTCACCGAAATGAGTTGGCCTGCCTGGGACAGTGACTTATAATGACATGTTTTTATCTCAACGGTCCACGATTTCAATACTGATTACATTAGTGACGGGGGCAGGTCGGTGCGAGGCGGTGTTTTGAGGAAAAGTTCGGGCGCATTCTCAGGGGATTCTTCCGAAAATGGGGCGTGGCGTTCGACAAGGCTCCTCAAGCCTTACTTCAAACGCTATTGGTTCTGGCTGGCCGGCGGGTTCGGGTCGCTGGTGCTGGTCGATCTCTTTCAGCTCTATATCCCGCGAATCATCAAATATGCCGTGGACGCCCTCCAAAAAGGGCACGCCACACCGCACCTCATGTTGACCTACGGGTTGACCATCGTTTTCATAGCCCTTGGCATAGCGGGTTTCCGGTTCATTTGGCGCAACCTCCTCCTGGGATTTTCCCGGCGGGTGGAAACGCACCTGAGAAACCGGATGTTTTCGCATCTGCTCGGACTCGACAAGGATTTTTTTCAAAAGACCAGCGCAGGCGAGGTTATGGCCCTTGCGACCAACGATCTTGCCGCCGTCCAGCTGGCGACCGGCATGGGGATAGTCGCTTTTTTCGATGCGGTTTTCATGGGGCTTGCCGCCTTCGGTTTCATGCTCTATATCGATCCGCGCCTTACCCTCATAGCCGTTGCGCCCATGCCGCTGCTGGCCTTCCTCACAAGAGCGCTTTCCGCCCGTTTGCATGGCAGATTCAAAAAGGTGCAGGAGCAGTTTTCGGTTTTGACCGAATTCGTGCGCCAGACGATCTCCTCGATCCGCCTGGTCAAGGCATACAACCAGGAGGAGCATCAAGCCTCGCGGTTTGCCCGGATGGGCGAAACCTACGTCAGGAACAATGTCCGGGTCGCGGTGATCTACGGGGCGCTATTTCCTGTCTCGGGTTTCATTGCCAATTCGAGCATGCTCCTGGTGCTGATTTTCGGAGGGCGGATGACCATAAGGGGCACCATCACGGCCGGGGATTTTGTCGCCTTTATCAGCTATCTGTTCCTGATGACCTGGCCGATGATGGCCATGGGATGGGTGGCGGATCTGTTTCAGCGCGGCGTGACTTCCCTATCCCGGATAGAGAGCCTCATGAACGTAAAGCCCTCTCTTTATGAAGAGGAAAATGCGCCGTTCGTACTGATCGAGCGAGGCGAAATCCGCGCGAAAAACCTTTCTTTCAGCTATCCGGGGAGGGACGAGCCGGTTATTGACGGGCTCGACCTGGAGATTGCCGGCGGAATGATACTCGGGATCGTCGGGCGCACCGGGGCGGGGAAGACCACCCTTTGCAATCTGCTCGCACGTCTTTTTCCGGTAGACGGCGGGAGGCTTTTTTTCGACGGCTTCGACGTCAACTCCGTTTCCATCGATTCGGTGAGAAGTGCTATCGCCTATGTGCCCCAGGACGTGATGCTCTTTTCGGATACCATCGCCTCAAACATCGCCTTCGGCGTCCCGGAGGCTACCCCGGAGATGATCGAAACGGTCGCCAGGGCCGCCGCCATTCATGATGAAATAGCGGCCATGCCCGAAAGCTATGAAACCAAAATTGGGGAAAAGGGGGTAAAACTCTCCGGCGGTCAGCGGCAGAGAATAGCGATCGCACGGGCGCTTCTTCTGGAGAGACCTGTTATCATGATCGACGATGGCCTTTCGGCGGTCGACATGGAGACCGAACACGCGATCATCCGCTCCATCGCCTCCTATCTGAAGGGGCGCACCTGCGTCATCGTCTCGCACCGCATAGCCCCTCTGGCGGATGCCGACAGGATCGTCGTGATGGAAAACGGGCGAATCGTCGACCAGGGAACTCACGCGGAATTGATCGAGCGAAATACTTTCTATTCGAGCATCTACGAGCATCAGACGGGAAATCATGAATTACGACCAGGAAACATTCGAGGATGAGCAGAGGCGCTTTCACGGCGACTTTAAACTCATAGGACGGCTTCTGAAATATGTCCTCACCCAGTGGAGGTGGGTGGCGGTCGCCGTGGGTCTCGCCTTCCTCATAACGGGGGCAAGCCTTACGTGGCCAAAACTTCTGCAGTTGGCCATGGACAAGTACATTCTGAACGGCTCCCTGCAGCTCCCGGCGCGCGTTGAGGGCGTCACCCGCATCGCCTTTATTTTCCTGGTCGTCATTGCGACGGCCTTTGTCGCCAATTTCTTCCAGGTCATCGCACTCGAACTGGCGGGGCAGAAGATAATGGACGCCCTGCGCCAGAGCCTGTTCAACCACGTGATCCAGCTCAATCTTTCCTTCTTTAGCGCCCACCGGGTGGGTAGGCTCGTGACCCGCCACACAAACGATATCCAGAACATGTATGAAATGTTTACCTCCGTCATCGTGACGCTTTTTAACGAAGGGGTACGGCTTGTCGCCATCCTGGGGGTCCTGTTGTGGATGGATTGGAGGCTTGCGCTTCTGCTTGCGGCTACTTTTCCGTTCATAGCCGTCATATCGATCGCATTCGGAAGGCTCAGCCGGCTGGCGTACCGCAGAATCCGCTCGCATTTGGCCGGAATCAACGCGTTTTTGCAGGAATCCGTCTCGGGAATGGCCGTGGTCCAGATGTTTCTGCGACAAAAGGAGATGCGCGACCGTTTCTCCGGGCTAAACGAAAGCTACCTCGGGGCAGCGATGTACCAGATTCGCGTATTCAGCCTCTTTGTGCCTCTGATCGACGTCATGAGTTCGGTGGCCCTGGCTCTCATCGTGTGGTACGGCGGCGGACTGGTGCTCAAACATTACATGACGATAGGAATTCTGGCCGCCTTCATTTCTTATATGAGGCTCTTTTTTCAGCCGATCCGGGAGTTTTCGCAAAAGTACAACATAGTGCAGTCGGCCATGGCTTCCGCCGAAAGGATATTCCAGCTGTTCGAAGAAGACGACTTTGAACTGCGGCCGGCCGATGTCGTGAGGCCGGAAAGAATCGAGGGACGCATAGAATTTCGGGAAGTCGGATTTTCCTACCAGCCGGACCGGCCGGTTCTGGACCGAATCTCCTTCCGGATAGAACCGGGGCAAACGCTTGCGATCATCGGGGCGACCGGGTCCGGAAAGACGACGATTACCAATCTTCTGGAGAAATTCTACGAGCCGCAGCGTGGTACGATTCTCCTTGACGGCGTCGATCTCAAAAGGCTTGAGCCGCATTGGCTTCGTCACCACCTCGGTCTCATCATGCAGGATATTTTCATCGTGCCCGGGTCTATCCGCCAAAACATAGTGCTCGACCGCGAACTCGAAGAATCGGAGATCGAGCGCATCACGAAGCTCTCGCAGCTCGAAGACTTTGTAAAAAAGCTTCCCCTGGGGCTCGAGACCATAATAGGCGAGGGCGGCATGGACCTTTCGGCAGGACAGAAACAGCTGCTCGCGTTTGCGCGCGTACTCGCCAGAGACCCCAAGGTTCTCATTTTAGACGAGGCGACTTCCAACATCGATTCCGAAACCGAGATGCTGATCGAGGAGGCGGTCAAGGCGGTCACGGCAAATCGCACCTGCATCATGATAGCGCACCGGCTCTCCACGATCAGGCGGGCAAACCGGATCATCATCATGGAGCACGGACGCATCGTCGAGCAGGGGACCCATGACCAGCTCATGG
Organism: Deltaproteobacteria bacterium; assembly: GCA_021813685.1. Classification (GTDB taxonomy): domain Bacteria; phylum Desulfobacterota; class Syntrophobacteria; order Syntrophobacterales; family Syntrophobacteraceae; genus SbD1. The sequence continues at coordinate 25,552 of JAKAJS010000018.1, forward strand.
AAAAGGAGGGGGTTTACCACCATCTTCAGTCGCTCCAGAACGGCTTCTTGACGGTGCAGGAAGAACTGACTGCCTAGCTCGGCGAGGTTGCCCGCGAAGGGCAAAAGAGCGGGGGAAGGTTTCCCCCGCACCCCCCGGAATAACAATTATTGCTGCCAACTGGTGACGTCGGCGTTTTCACCCGTTCCGCCTTCCTGTCCGTCTGCGCCAAGCGATTCGAGGTCATAGTCGCCATGTTCCCCGGGGCATCGGTAGATGTAGGGCCTTCCCCACGGGTCGTGAGGAACGTCCTTCTGAAGGTAGGGGCCGTTCCAACCGGTGATGCCGGGGTTTTTGTAAAGCGCTTCGAGGCCTTCATCGGTTGTGGGGTATCTGCCCACGTCGAGCCGGAATGCATCGAGCGCATCCCCCATCATCGCGATCTGGACTCGGGCCGCCTTTTGCTTCGACTCGCCCAACCGTTTGAAAACATTGAGTCCGATCAGGCCGACCAGAAGGCCCAGAATCACCATGACCACGAGCAGTTCGATAAGGGTGAAGCCCTCCTGCGAGCAGATGCGCCTTTCTTTCGAATATTTTCCGCTTGCAAAAATTGACATCGAGTTTCACTCCGTTGCAGTTAGACAGAAACAATCTGTAAGCGTTGACGCCGGACCTTTGTTTGCATCGTCTTGGGGCTCCGAGAAAAAACCGTGAAAGTACCTATGGTTAGCGGCAGCACCCAACCGCGAAGAGTTCTTTTGAACCGGTAAAAATGAACTTTTGCTGACATTAGCCCGTTCTGCAGGCGGTGTCAATCGGGTCCGGTATTTTGTGGTGAGTAAGGTTAAAAATCTGCGGAAAAATGGCCCGGGAGGGTAACTGGCTCACGCTGCAGCGGGAAAGGTTCTTTGTCCGATTGCTAACGCGGGCAAAACTGGGATATAAAGGAGGCTTTGGAGGCGTAGGAGGCTGGAGCCGTGAAATTTCGAGGGGATGTGCACAGATGAAAAAAAGAGCCTTTATATACCTTGCAGTGCAGATCCTCTTCCTGATCTTCGTTTTCAACAGCCCGGGCTCTTCGCCCCCGGCGGCTTGCGAGGAGTTGGCACAGCCTGCGGACAGGGTCTTTGGCGACTGGCTCGTACGAAATCTTTCCGCAGAGCCCGCGACCCTCAATCCGATCACGGCAACCGACGCCTATGCCGGCACAATCAACGGCTATATCTATGAAACACTGCTCAAAAGGGACGAAAAATCTTTACAGCTTGTCCCCGTGCTTGCCAGAAAATGGACAATCTCGCCCGACCACCTGACCTATACATTTTACCTGAAAAAAAACATAAACTGGAGCGACGGGTATCCGTTTACGGCAAAAGACATCCTTTTTTCCTACCACCGGATCATGGACCCGAAGGTCGATGCGGCACCGCTTCGCGGGTACTACCAGGACATCGAAAAAGTCGATGCGCCCGATGACTACACGGTGGTCTTTCACTACAGGATTCCCTATTTTCTAGCCCTTGAGATGTGCGGGGGCATTCCCATCGTGCCCGAACACCTTTTCAAAAAAGGGGAGGATTTCAATACGAGTCCGATCGGGCGCCATCCGGTGGGCACCGGCCCCTATAAATTGCTCCACTGGAAAACGGGGAGCGAAATCGTGCTGGTTCGAAACAATCACTACTGGGGACCAAAACCGGCAATCGACCGCATTGTCTTCAAGATCATTACCGATTCGACGGTTGCCCTCCAGGTGCTAAAACAGGGAGGGCTCGACATGATGGGGCTCGACGCCATTCAATGGGCGCGCGAGACCCAAAACAAGCGCTTCGGCGAACAGTTCCGCAAGCTCTCCTATTATCAACCGCAGTACAGCTTTATCGGCTGGAACTGCCGGCGGGGGATCTTCTCCGATAAACGGGTGCGCCGGGCAATGACGATGCTTGTGCCCCGCCAGTTGATCCTGAAAAAAATCCTCTTCGGGTTGGGTGCCGTCGTGACCGGCCCCTTTTATATCAACAGCCCCGATTACAACAAAAATATAAAGCCTTACCCCTACGACCCGAAGGCTGCCCTGGCGCTCTTAAAATCTGCCGGGTGGAATTACCCCCCCGGCAAATATGTGTTGGAAAAAGACGGAAAACCCTTCCAGTTCCAGTTCCTCATCCCGGCAGGGGCGAAACTTCCGCTGCAGATCGCGACCATTCTCGAGCAAAACCTTCACGAGATAGGCATCCAAATGTCGATCCAGAGGCTCGAGTGGGCTGTTTTTCTTCAAAAGATAAACGATGACGATTTCGATGCGTGCACTCTAGGCTGGGCGCTCGGCTGGGAGAACGACCCCTACCAGATTTGGGACTCCTCGCAGGCCGTAAAAGGCGGCTCGAACTTTGTGGGATTCAAAAACGCGGAAGCCGACCAGCTCATCATGGCGGCGCGCAAAGAATTCGACCCGGAAAAAAGGCGAAAGATGTATTATCGTCTCCAGGAAATCATCCACGAGGAGCAGCCCTACACGTTTCTTTTTACCACCAAGGCGTTGGTAGCGGTTTCGAAGAGGTTCCAAAATGTTGTGGTTTACCCGATGGGGCTTGCCCCGCTGTACTGGTGGGTTCCGAAAGCGGCCCGGAAATATTGAGGCGTGTGCAAAGTAAAAAGTAAAAACTTTTTACTCCTTTAAAGCAGGTGTTTTTATGACCGGAAATATGGAAAAATCTTTCAATAACACATTTGTAGCCAATGGCTTGGAACGTGAGCACAACCGCCGCAAAGACCCCGAGTGGCTCGCGCGAAAACTCAGGGACCCAGAATCGGTCTTTTTGCCGGTGAGGCAGTCGAAGGTGCTCGTTACCAACGGAGAGGCTCCGACGCCGGTTCTCTTCAGCCCGAAGCAACTGGGGCAATACAAACAAACGGACTCCGGGGTTTTTCTCGGCGAGCGCGAGGGGCGCGCCTATTTTGCCGTGGAGCTCGAAGAGACCGACTTCGGGGCTTTCGAAGAGGCCGGAAAGTTTAAAGACCTGCGCTCCGTTGCTCCTCTTCTTTCCCGTGAGGACGGAGCGATTCTCGCCTATGCCCAGGCCCTTGGATATTGGCACAGGCGCAATCGCTTCTGCGGCGTCTGCGGCGCCCGCAACGAAATCAGGGAGGCCGGCCACTCTCTTTGCTGCGTCAACCCCGAATGCGGCGCGGCCCATTTTCCGCGAACAGACCCGGCCATTATCGTGCTTATCGAACGCGGGGGAAAATGTCTTCTCGGGAGGCAGCAAACCTGGGCACGGGGGGTCTATTCCGTTTTGGCGGGCTTTGTCGAACCGGGCGAGAGCACCGAAGGAGCGGTAGCCCGGGAGATTTTCGAGGAGGTGGGAGTTCGGGTAACCAATATCCGGTATCATTCCTCGCAGCCCTGGCCTTTTCCCTGCTCTCTCATGCTGGGCTTTACCGCCGAGGCCGAAGATGATCAAATAACCCTTGGCGACAGCGAACTGGAGCACGCACGTTGGTTTGGGCGCAGCGAACTGCTTGAGGCCGTCGAAAACGGCGCAGTGAAGCTCCCAACGCCGGTTTCGATCTCCTATCGTCTGATCGAGGAGTGGTTGGAGAAGGAATGCAGACCTACATAATCAAGAGACTTCTCCAGCTTATTCCCACCCTTTTGGGGATAACTCTCAT
>JAKAJS010000017.1 GCA_021813685.1 Deltaproteobacteria bacterium
TCCGATCGATAGCGATCGAGCCCTGGGGCAGATCGCCCACAAGCTTTTACAATCCGTTTTTCCCGTACCGCTCGAAGAAATTACCGGGATTGTTCTGGCAAAGGGGGAGTGGAAGGGCGAGGTGAAGCAAACCAGGGCGAATGGCGAGAGCATGATCGTCGACAGCCGGTGGGCGATCCAGGTAGGAAAAGAGGGTCAGCCTGTCGGGTTTCTTGAAGTTAACCGCGATATCACGGAAAAAAAAATCGTCGACGAAAAATTGCGCAAAGCCGACAGGGCGTTCCGGACTCTCAGCGCGTTCAACCAGGCGATGGTGCGGCAAACCGATGAAATGGAACTGCTGCAGCAACTTTGCAGGATCGTTGCCGAGGTCGGCGGCTACCGACTGGTGTGGGTGGGCTTTGCCCGAAATGACGAGAAAAAATCAGTAGTCCCGGTGGCGTCCGCCGGAGACTGCGATGAGGGCTACCTGGCCCGGGCCGACATTTCGTGGGCCGATGGCGAAAGAGGCCGGGGACCTTGCGGGGTCTCCATCCGCACCGGGAAACCGGCGGTTTCTCAAAACTCCGAAACCAATCCGGCCTTCGCGCCCTGGCGGCGCGAGGCGGTCCAACGGGGCATCGCCTCCTCGATATCCTTGCCGCTCATTGTCGAAGGAACTGTCATCGGAGCGATTGGAATCTATGCTTCCGAACCTGACGCCTTTGACCCGGCCGAGTCCGACCTTTTAAACGATCTCGCCCAAAACCTCTCCTACGGCATCGCATCGATTCGCTCGGAGCAAAAGCGAAGAGACTCCGAAGAAGCGTTGCGAGTCTATGCCGCGCGCCTGGAGCTGATAAACAGGGAACTGCAGGAGTTTGCCTTCGCTGCCGCTCACGACCTGCAGGAGCCCCTGCGCAAGGTCCAGACGTTCTGCGACCTGGCGATAAGGCGCTCTGCATCCTCTCTTGACTCCACCAGCCGGGAATACCTGGACAAGGTCGTCAAATCTACAAGCCGCATGCGGGCTCTTTTACACGATATGCTGCAATTCTCGAGGGTCGCCGAAAACCCCGTCGGACCGTTTAAGACGATCAACCTCTCCAGAATCGTTCGGGAGGCTGCGGATGTCTTTGAAGTGTCGATCAAAGAAACCGGGTGCCGGATGATGATCGAGCAGATGCCCGCGATCGAAGCGGATGAAAGTCAGATGTCGCGGCTTTTTCAGAACCTTCTTGCAAACGCGTTAAAATTTCGCGCTCCTCTAAACCCTCGCATCAGGGTGTACACCAGGTCCGAAATCGACGGATTTTGCGAAATTTGCGTGGAAGACAACGGCATCGGGTTCGACCAGCAGTTTGCCGAGCAGATTTTTAAGCCTTTCGAAAGACTTCATGGTCGCGGCGGATACGAAGGCACAGGGATGGGGCTTGCCATCTGCCGCAAAATAGCCGAAAGACATTGCGGAACAATCAGCGTCGAGAGCCGGGAGGGGGTAGGTTCGACCTTCATCCTGAGGCTTCCCGTAAAACAGAGCGGAGTGGAGTGTGGAGCAGGTGCGCAGTAGCGACAACAAAACGGTTGTGATGGCCGACGACGATGCGGACGATTGCATGCTGGCGAGGGAAGCATTCACGGCAAGTGGCGTGCGGGCTTCTTTTGCCTGTGTCGAAGACGGAATCGAACTACTCGACTACCTCACGCAGATTTGCGCTCCGGGGAAAAACGACCTGCCCGCCCTGATCCTGCTCGACCTCAACATGCCTCGAAAAGACGGACGCGCCGCACTAGTTGAAATAAAATCCCAACCCCTCCTCAAGTCCATCCCGATCGTGATCCTGACGACCTCGGGCGAGCAAAGGGATATCGAATTTGCGACCCGGGCCGGGGCGGATGCTTTTATCACCAAACCCGACAGCTTCGACAAATGGGTAGAGATGATGAAATCTCTGGCGAAAACATGGCTGAGCAGTGAGCAGTGAGCAGTGAGCAGTGAGCAGTGAGCAGTGAGCAGTGAGCAGTGAGCAGTGAGCAGTGAGCAGTGAGCAGTGAGCAGTGAGCAGTGAGCAGTGAGCAGTGAGCAGAAAATGCTCTCATCCCCAACGCTTCACTACAAGGCAAAATTGTAAAATCGGGTCCGACATTTGGCTTTATACAAACACGGAGGCCGATGGCACCGGGTAGTTCGTGGTTGGCTATCTGCCAGACCATCCTAAGGTAGTTTGTGTCCGGAAACCCGACCTAATGCGTAGACCGGCCCGGATTCCCCCCCCTTTTGCAAAAGGGGGGCGGGGGGGATTTTAAAGGAGTATACATTTGATTTATTTACTAAATCCCCCTAAATCCCCCTTTCCCAAAGGGGGACTTGGGCTCAAATCACCCGATGCGTCCTTGGTTTCCGGATGGAAACCAAGCCAAGAGCCGCCATGGGCTCCGGGGAGTTAAGCCGTTCAGCCTGATTTCCAGGCTGCTCAGATCCGCTCTTCACTGTTCACTGCTCACCGATCACTGTTCCCCGACCAACACCCTCGCATCCAGGACAAGGGCGCCTTCCCCGGTATCGAGGAGGCTTACGGGGGGCAGAGCGATTTCGCGTATCTGCCGTGGTGTTGCGGTGTAGGTGTCTGACTGGTCAGACACCGAATGAAGCACCCTCCTCGAGTCCATCCCGATCGTGATCCTGACAACCTCGGCGAGCAAAGGGATATCGATTTTACGGCCGGCAGGTCTGACTTCTCCCGGGCCAAAACATCTCTCATGAAAATAGCCGGTGTGGATCTCGCCGGCGGTTTTCTTCAAGCTTTCTTGCCCTTTTGCCGAATAAGCACACTATAGCTCCGAAATAGTCAGTGTCCATCCGGAGCCTCTTGGGGGATAAACGCTTCTCTTTTGCCCACCCTACCTCGATTCGCACCGGACGCAGGGTGGACACGGGCAACATCTCGCCCACCACCTGCATTATCCCGAGTTTCCGGATGGACGCCGGTTATGGCGTGGGCATGATGTCGGCATCGTTGCGGACGACGGGACCATCGACTCTTGATTACTCAACGCTTTGCAAAGGAGGCCCGGACAATGGGAAAAGACAACGCTGTTTTCCTGGAAATAATCGAGTGGTTCGATGAGTCAGGCGGGGAGATAGCACACAGGATACCCGAATCGGGCTCGGCAGACATCAAACACGGCGCTCAGCTCGTCGTGCGTGAAAGCCAGGCCGCGGTGCTGTTCTACAGCGGTAAAGCTTTCGACGTGTACGGACCGGGCCGGCACACCCTCACCACAGGCAATATCCCCATTCTCACCAGGGCGCTCAGCGCTCCGTGGGGCTTTCAAAGCCCCCTCAGGGCCGAAGTGTACTTCGTCAATATGAAGGAGTTCACCAATATCAAGTGGGGGACACGCGACCCGGTCGCTTTCCGCGATTCCCAGCTCGGCCTGGTCCGCCTGCGCGCATTCGGCATTCTCAACATGCGGGTGGCTCAGCCTGTTCTGCTCATCAATACCCTGATCGGCACACAGGGGATTGAAACAACCGACGATATCGGTCTTTATCTTGACCGGGTGATCGGTTCGCGCTTCAACGACTACATGGGCGAACATATGGACTCGGTCCTGAACCTTCCCGGTAAATACGAGTCCATCTCCACCGGTTTGGGGGAGCTACTGCGGGAGGATTTCAGTCACTTCGGACTTGCCCTGACCAGCATCTATATCGATGCGATCACCCCTCCGCCCGAAGTGCAACAGGCCATTGACGACAGGAGCCGCCTCGCGCTGTTCGACAATCTGGACAAACTGGTCAAAATGAAAACGGCCATGGCAATGGAAAAGTCAGCGGCGACCGGGTCCCAGCCCGGAGCAGTGGCCGGCGTGGGACTGACGATGATGATGCCGGGCGTCCTTTCGGATGCAGTGAAAAAGGAAAGCGGGCCGGCCATGCCGCAGGCCGAGTGCCCGTCGTGCAGGAATCCTATCCCTGCAGATTCGAAATTTTGTCCCTACTGCGGATATCATGTGGTGGTCTTCGAGCAGTGCCGAAAATGCCGGGCAAACCTTCCCCCTCATTCGAATTTTTGCCCGGTGTGCGGAGCGGGCGTATCCGGACAAAGCTCTCCGAAAAAGTGTTCCGGCTGCGGTGCCGAAAATCTGCCCGATTCCACATTCTGTAACGGATGCGGGGAGAAACTCTCATGAGCTGGAAAATAGAACACCCCTGCCCTCAATGCGGCGCTCCGGTCGAACTCGAAGAGACGGACCGCATCTTTACGTGCGAATTTTGCCGCAATCGACTCTATATTTCGCCACGGGAGACCTTCCAGTTCTTCCTTGCCAAAGAGCAACCCGGCCCGGAGCTTTACTTCCTTCCCTACTGGAGATTCAAGGGGATGGCGTTTAGCTGCGACGAACTCCAGGTCACGGGGAAAATTGTCGATTCGAATATCCTGGCGATGACGCTGCCGCATGCGCCACCTTCGCTCGGCCTGCGGCCCCAGGTGCTGAAGTTGCGCTATGCGTCCCCCGAGGTCCCCGGCCGTTTCATAAAACCGGAGCATCTCCTTGCGCCGGCCACCGCCTGCGGGTGTTCCTCATGCGCCGCAGGCCATATGCCGGCACTGTTCGTCGGAGAGATCAAAAGCCTTATCTACTCCCCCGTTTCGGTGCGGGGGGATTGGCTTTTCGACGCAATACTGGATCGCCCGATGTGCCAGCTGAACGATGGGGCGTTGGAAGGGCCCAAGACCGATGAAGACCTGCGGGTCGAGGACCAGATATCTTTTTTTGCGACCCTTTGCCCGCAGTGCGGTTTCGATCTGGAGGGTGAAAAGAACAGCCTCGTTCTCCTTTGCCGGCACTGCGGCTCGCTCTGGCAGGCCCGCAATTCCGGCTTCGAAAACGTTCCCTGCGACTTTATCGCCACGCGCGGTCGCGGAGACGAAGCCGACATGTACCTTCCTTTCTGGAGCATCAGCGCCGATGTTTCAGGGCTACCAATCGGCTCCCACGCCGAACTCGTCCGACTGGCGAATCTCCCTCAGCTCGCTCAAGCCGCATGGGAAAACGAGGCGCCTCATTTCGCCACACCCGCTTTCAAAGTCCACCCCAGCCTGTTTTTACGCCTGACCAGGATGATGACTTTCCTTCGCAACAACCCGGTCCGAAGTTCCGAGCCCCCCAAGCCCCCCCTGTACCCCGTCAGTCTGCCCCTCAATGAGGCGCTGGAGAGTTTGCGACCGTTCCTCGCCTCCATTGCTCATCCCAAAAAGTCGGTTCTCCCGCACCTCCTCGACATGGCCTTTTCGCTAAAAGACGCCCGACTTGTCTACCTTCCGTTTACTCTGCGCGGGGAAGAACTGATTCAGCAGGAGATCGGTATGAGCGTTCAAAAGGCGGCTCTTTCCTGGGGCAAATTAATCTGACTCAGCATGACTAACGATTTAGCTTACTTATCAATTAGCCCCATGCCCTCAATGACTCGAGGAGGAGAAAAGTCTGTTTAGCATCGTTCCTTCGGCAGCCTGCTTGACGCCGGTCCATGAGTTCAGTGCCGCAGGGCACCGGGAGCCAGGCCTCTCAGCCTTCTTCCCGGGCTGCTCAAATCCGCTCTTCGCTGTTCACGGCTCACTATTCTCCGACCAACACCCTCGCATCCAGGGCCAGGGCGCCTTCCCCGGCATCGAGGAGGCTCACGGGGTTCAGATCGATTTCGCGTATCTGGGGGAAACGGCTCATCAGCACGGAGAGTTGCGACAGGATACGGGCGGCG
>JAKAJS010000153.1 GCA_021813685.1 Deltaproteobacteria bacterium
TGTACGGGGCGCAAATCGTGACCGGCCACGACCCCGAGGGGTGGAAGGCGTTCAAGCAGGCGCCGGGATATTACGAATGAGATGAGCCGCGCAGCGGCGTGGGGGTGCGGGGGCGAAAGCCCCCGCGCTTTTAACCTCTCTTACCATTCACTTTCCAGTTTCCTTTCCACTTCACTCCACTTGGCATCCATCGTCTTGACGGCGTCCAGCGCGACGTCCAAATGAAGGGGCATGTATTTTTCATAAATTTCGGTATGCAGTTTTTTCCCTTTGATACCCGTTTTTTGCAAAGGCATATCCGAGATGAGCATGATGGAACCGATGGGTATTTCGTACCGGTACGCCACGGCAAACAGGGTGGCAAGCTCCATGTCTATCGCCATGATTCTTTGCTCCCGCAAATATGCCACAAACTTCTCGTCGAACTCCCACAGCCGCCGGTCGGTCGTGTAGACGATGCCGCATTTCGGGAATAGATTCATCTTCTTAAGGGCCCCTATGCAAAAGAGGTTCACAAGAGAAGCGGGTATGGCCGGGAATTCCGGGGGCAGGTAGTGTCTGCTGGTTCCCTCGCCGCGGATCGAGGCCGAGGGCACGATGAACTCTCCTATTTGCAACCGGTCGTCGATTCCCCCGCACATCCCCAGCATAATGACCGATTTGAGGTTGTCCAGATAAGCGAGGCAGTTCATGAGAAGGGCGGCCTGGGGGGAGCCGATGCCAAAGTCCACCAGAGTGCAGTTAATGTCCGGAGCGTTGATGACCCGAAAATTGCCCTCATGGGATTCCCCGCCGGTTTTCTCCTCGAAGCTCGTTGCGTATTGCTTGAAATTGGTTATGAGCAGATGATCGCAGAAATCTTCCAGCGAGCAATCGGTGTATCGTTCCAAAGTCTGCCGAATATACTCGTGTTCTTTTAGCACGTTAAAAAACTCCTTCGGGAAAAATTGCCGACCATGAGGTTTCCAACAAAAATTCGGAACCTATCTATTATCACATTAGAATTAATAATCGAGATATTCCGACCCGGTCGAAAGTGAAGGAAGCTTGCAATGAAATTGAAAGAATCTTTCAACCAGGTCGATTTTCTATTCGGATAAACCAGGAATGCCCGATGGATTTGCGTGTAGAAACGGGGCCATAGGCGAAGCGGCTCCTGCTTTTGCCCCACTTCCTGGCCTTGGCATATATTCTGCTCTTTACTCCGGGCGAGCTGCTCAACAGTATCGGATATATTTGGAAAACAAACTTCAACCACAAAAGAAACGGAGAAAGGAATGAAGAAATTTATAGCGATCGCGTTTGCCCTGGCCATGGTTTTTACTCTCGGCATCGCAAGCGGCCATGCGCAGCAGGCGGATACCGCGACACACGGCAGGATGATGATGATGAACTGCAAGTGTGCGGGAATGTCCAAAACGAACGGGATGAAATGCCCCATGGGTACCGGGAAATGCTCCGTGTGCTCGCATCAGGGCTCGATGATGATGGGCGGGTCTTCCTCGGGCAACACTCACTGATTTCGGTCGCTTTTGCATTAGTGCCCTTATAAGGCAGGCAGGACCTCGCCGCGGCGGGGCCCTGCTTTCATGCCATAGTTTTGCTCCATTTGTTTATTGCTAGAACTTCACCTTATCGATCCCCTTTAGTCCCAGCATCCCACGGGCCTCGCCAGGTGTTGCCGGCTCGATGCCCAGTTCTGCGGCGATCCGAGCGATCTTGGCCGTTTGTTCGGCGCTGCTTTTGGCATGGCGACCCTTTTCGAGATAGAGGTTATCCTCCAGTCCCACGCGGACGTTGCCGCCAAGAAGAAGTGACTGGGTACAGAGAGGAAACTGGGCTTTGCCGGCCACACAGACGGAAAACTCGAACTCTCCGATCAGCTTTTTCGCATAGTCCACCAGGAAAAGCAGGTTTTCGCAACTTGGAGTAATTCCTCCCAGGACCCCCATCACGAACTGTAGATAGACGGGTTTTTTGACATGTCCTGCCTCTATCATGAAGGCTACGTTATTGATCATGCCGGAATCATAGATTTCCAGTTCGGGCTTTGTATCCGATTGTTTGAACTTGGCGAAATACTCCCGCATGGATTTGAAGGTGTTGGGAAAGATGAGATCTTCCGTGGCGCTTAAGTATTGGGGCTCCCATTCGTGCTTCCAATTGGAAAATCGGGAAACGGCGGGGAAAAGAGCGAAGTTTATGGACCCCGCATTCAGTGAGGCCAGTTCCGGCTCATAGAGTTCGACCGGAAGGAGTCTTTCTGTGACACTCATCCCGAGACCTCCGCCTGTGGTGATGCAGACTACCATGTCGCAGCGGCTCTTGATGTTTGCGATGATCTCCCTCATGATCTCCACATCGGAGGAGGGGCGTCCGGTCTGCGGGTCCCGGGCGTGGATATGGCAGACAGCCGCGCCGGCCTCATAGGCCCTTACGGCATCCTCGGCTATCTGGGCCGGCGTAATGGGCAAATATTCGGACATGGTGGGGGTGTGAATGCCGCCGGTGACGGCTGCCGTGATGATGACTTTTTCCCTCATGTGCTTGCTCCCTCTGTTCGGATCAATCGGCCAACTCGGCAAGCCCCGCGAAATAATCCAGGGATTCCGGGTTTTTGAGGGCATCCTTGTTTTTGACCTCGTGGCCGTGGATAACCTGGCGCACGGCAAGTTCGACCTTTTTCATATTCAGAGTGTAGGGGATGTCCGCAACGGCGATGATCTTTGCCGGAACGTGCCGCGGGGAGGCGTTTTGGCGCAGATCGTTTTTGATCCTTTCCCGCAGAGCATCGCTTAGATCGAACCCCTCTTTCATCCTGACAAAGAGAACCACCCGCACATCGCCCTGCCATTGCTGCCCAACCACCACGCAGTCATCGATCTCCTCGATTCGGGCCATGACCCGATAGAGTTCGGCGGTTCCAATCCTCACGCCCCCGGGGTTCAGGGTGGCGTCGGACCTTCCGTAAATAATGAGGCCTCCGCGCGGGGTGAGCTCGATAAAATCTCCATGGGTCCAGACACCGGGGAACTTTTCAAAGTAGGCCGCGCGAAACTTTTCCCCCTTCTCGTCGTCCCAGAAATAGACGGGCATGGAGGGGAAGGGGGCTGTGCAGACAAGCTCGCCGCATTCTCCCACTACCGGATTTGCCTCTTCGTTATAGGCAAACACCTTCATGCCCAACCCCCGGCATTGCAACTCGCCTTCATAAACCGGCCCCATAGGGTTTCCGAGGGCGAAGCAGCCGTTCAGGTCCGAGCCCCCCGAGATGGAGGATAGCTGCAGATCGCTTTTGATCTCGCGATAGATGAAGTGGAAATCTTCTTTGGAGAGAGGGGAACCGGTGGAGAGCAGGGTTTTCAGCGGACCCAGGTCGAACTGGCTGCCCGGCCTTACCCCGGCGCTTTTTAGCGCGGAGATGTACCCCGCGCTTGTGCCGAAGATGCTGATCTTTTCCTCCCGGGCCATCCGCCACAACGCATCCGGACCCGGATGGAAAGGATTGCCGTCATAGAGAACCAGAGTCGCTCCGGTGGCAAGAGAGGCGGTGAGCCAGTTCCACATCATCCAGCCGCAGGTGGTGTAATAAAAGATCGTATCCTCTCGCTTGACGTCGGTGTGCAGGATCAACTCCTTCAGTTGATTGAGCAGCACCCCGCCGGCGCACTGGACCATGCATTTGGGCAGACCCGTCGTGCCGGAGGAATACATGATATAGACGGGATGCTCGAAGGGAAACCGAGTGAATTCCATTTCCCCGGCATCGTTTTTTACGAAATCGTCGTAATGCATCGCCGGCGGCAAGGAGGCAAAGTCCGGATTCTGTTGCGTATAGGGAACGACCACGATCTTTTCGATGGAGGGGAGCTCTTTTATGATTCCGGAAATCTTCTCCAGGCAGTCCAGCCTTTTTCCCTTGAAATAGTAGCCGTCGGCGGTGAAAAGGACCTTGGGCCGCGTTTGTCCGAATCGGTCGAGCACCCCCCTGATGCCAAAATCCGGAGAACAGGAGGACCATATCGCCCCCAGGCTCGTCGCCGCAAGCATTGCGATAATCGATTCAGGCATATTGGGCATAAATCCTACGACACGGTCTCCGGCAACCACGCCGGCTGCGCGCAGGGCCGCCGCGGCCTTTGCCGTTGCGGCATAGAGCTCCCTGTAGCTGAGGGTGCGGCGCACGAGGTCCTCGCCGCGGAAGATGAGGGCGGTTTTGTCATCCCGATAGCGCAGAAGATTTTCGGCAAAATTGAGGCGGGTTTCCGGAAACCAATGCGCCCCGGGCATTTTGGTCGGGTCATCGATGATTTTTTCGTTGTGGATCGAAGGGGTGATGCCTACAAAACGCCACACTTCGGGCCAAAAGAGTTCCAGATTGTCTATAGACCACCGGTAGAGGTCGTCATAGTCGGCAAAGCCGGTTCCATGCGCCTGGTTCACACTCTGCATGAACCTGTACATATTGGTTTCCCGGATTCTTTTTTCGGAGGGCCTCCACAGGGGTTCCATCATGAACTTCCTCTTCGCTTTTCCCGCTGGAGAGAATCATTTATCCGCCGCGTCGGTCGGGGCGCCTGAGACGATTTCATGTACAATCTTGAGCAACACGCCATCCCTGGCTTCGATGATGCGGCGGAGCTTCTCGGGCGGCCACGGGTAGAACCCTCGTCCGGTTTTGGCGCCTTTGGCCCCTTGAGCCAGAAGAGCCGTCAAAAGGGGAGACGGCTCCGTAGAAGCATCGAGGTGCGGGAACAGGTACCTGTGGACTTCGAAGGTGAGGTCCAAACCCGCCAGGTCGGCCGTTTCGAGCGGGCCGAGAAACGGCATCCGCAGGCCCAGACCGTATTTGACCACCTTGTCGATGTCCTCGGCGCTTGCGATGCCATTTTCACAAAGCGCCACGGCCTCGCGCCACATGGCGTGCTGGAGGCGGTTGCCAAGAAACCCGGGCACATCCTTCATGACCCTCACCGGCACCTTGCCCGTTTTTTCCAGGAGCGAGCAGACCGTTTCGAAGACCTTCTCGCCGGTATGGGCCCCCTTTATCACTTCGACACACGGCAGGATGTGGGGCGGGTTCCAGAAATGGGTGCCCAGGAAGCGTTCCTTTCGTTGCAGTGCCTCGCCGATTTCGGTGATACTGATGGCGGAAGTGTTGCTCGAAAGTATCGCATCGGGGGAGACGAACCGCTCCAGATCGGAGTAGACCTTCCGCTTTACTCCAATATCTTCGAGGACCGCTTCGATCAGGTACTGCGGGCCGTCGCACAAAGCTTCCAGAGAAGAACAAAGGCTGATTCGCTCGAGCAGGACTTCGATTTCTTCGGGTTTTGCGAGGCCCAGTCGGACAAAGACTCTACAATTGGCGCCGATGCGTTCTTTGGCCGAGGCAAGAGTTGCGGGAGCAGAGTCGTAGAGATTGACGCGATAGCCCGCCGAAGCGAAAACTTGCGCAATGCCGTGACCCATGAGGCCTGCGCCGACTACGCCGATGTGTTGGATCTCCTGAAGTTCCACCCGGGTTGCCTCTCCTTTTCGAGGATACGCGGTCGTTGATTCATTACAGGAAACATTGCGTCCCTGGGGATTGCCGCTATATTCTTGGTGATTGTATGTTTACAGAGTGATCGGCCCCTCGCCATGTTTCCTTGTATGCAACCTGGTAGCCGATTCTTGCCGGACTGTCAAGGGATATTCGTCGAAAGGAAGCCTGAGTGATTGAAACCGGCGAGACTCAAATTCAGAAGCAGGCGAATTGCCACCCGGAATCTACCGATTTATATTGATTCCATGGCGATTCAGGCAGCAAATCTCCAGTGACGATAATTTAGGTCACAAGGCTAAAAGACAACAGCTGAAGACCGCTCATCTCCCAGGGAGGTGAACCGCATGGCCCGGGATCCAGCGAAGCGTCCGGCATGGTTCGGTTACGCAGTAAGCCTTACCGTGTTTTTCATCGCGGCGCTTGTGCGCTGGCAGCTGTCGGGGATTCTCGGTTTTCGCGGCAACTTTGTCACCTTCTACCCCGCTGTAACGGTTGCGGCGCTTCATGGGGGATTGAGGCTGGGGCTTTTGGCCACGATCGTTTCCGCCACACTCGCCAATCTTTTCTGGATCGAGCCTTCGGGTATTTTCGGCATTCCCCGGGGAAACGATCTATTGGATATCATTCTCTTTATTTTGGGCGGCATCCTGATCTCGTATCTGGTGGAAATGGTAAACCGAGGGCAGGCAAGGGCCTATGAGGCCGAACAGCAGTTACAGTTTGCCGCCGAGCGGGAAAAGACGCAAAAGGAGAGAAAAAGGCTCATTCAGGTGCGTCTGGACCTGATTGCGTATGCCGTTACGCACACGACCGATGAGCTCTTGAGCAAAGCGCTGGATGAAATCGGCGAGATCGTGGAGAGTCCGATCGGGTTTTACCAATTTGTGGAAAGAGATGAAAAGAGTGTTTCCCTGCAGCAATGGTCCACTCGAACCTTGGGCACATTCTGCAAGGCCGGCTATAGGGGCAGCCATTACAGTATCGAGGAGGCCGGGGTCTGGGCGGACTGCATACGGGAGAGGCGGCCGATCATCCACAACGATTACGATTCGCTGGAAAACAGGAAGGGATTGCCCGAGGGCCATCCGAAGGTCGTTCGGGAGCTGGTGGTTCCCGTGCTGCGGGAAGGCAGGATCGTCGCCGTCGTGGGCGTGGGCAACAAAGAGGCGGACTACACGGAAAAGGATGCGGAAACCCTCACCTATCTGTCCGATGTGACGTGGGAAATCATCGAACGCAAGCGCGATGAGGAAACAATTCGACAAAATGAAATAACTCTGCGAACCGTGCTGAATCAACTGCCTTCAGGCGTCGCGGTGAGGGATGTGGGAACGGGCGCGCTCATCTTCTCCAATGTCAAGGGCAGGGAAATAGCGGGCACTCTGGCAGATGAGGTTTCACAGTTTCCACCCTATCGGTTTTTTTATCCCGACGGCCGGCAATATCGGGCCGAGGAGTGGCCGTTTTTCCGTTCCCTGACTACAGGGGAGAGGATAGATGGCGAAGAGCTCGAATATGAGAGAGCCGATGGGGTGCGCCTGACGATCAGCATTAGCTGCGCGCCGGTCCGCGACTCGCAGGGGCAACTCGTCATGAGCGCCTGCGTGTTTAATGACATAACCGAGCGCAAGATGGCCGAAGAGGCGCTGCGGGAGCGTGAGGAACTGCTGGATTTATTCATCCGGCATGCCCCCGCATCCCTGGCAATGTTCGATCGGGAGATGCGCTATCTGGCTTTCAGCCAGAGGTGGCTGAGCGATCACAATCTTGGCGACCGCGATCTTGCGGGGCTCTCCCATTACGAGGTATTCCCGGAAATACCGGAGCGATGGAGGCAGGCCCATCGCCGGGCATTGGCGGGTGAGGTGCTACGGGCGGAGAGTGATGTTTTCAGGAGGGCCGACGGTTCGATACGGTGGGTGAAATGGGAGGTGCGGCCGTGGCGTACCGTCAAGGGAGATGTCGCCGGCATCCTGATTTTCAGTGAAGACATAACGGAATTGACCAGGCGGGCCGAAGAGCTGCGCAGCGCGAACCGGGCGCTTCAAGCCTTGAGCAATACTGTCCAGGCAATCATCCACGCCGCGGAGGAATCCGAGCTTTTGCAGTCGGTCTGCCGGATCATTGTCGAGGACTGCGGCTATCAGATGGCGTGGATAGGTTTTGCGCAGGACGATGAGAATAAGACGGTTACCCCCGTCGCCCAGGCCGGGTTCGAAGAGGGTTACCTGCAAACCGTAAAGATCACCTGGGCGGATACGGAAGCGGGGCGAGGACCTACCGGCACCGCGATACGGACGGGGGCCCCGGATGTTTGCTGCAATTTTTTCACCGACCCCCGGATGCGGCCATGGCGGGACGAGGCGGTGAAGCGGGGCTTTGTTTGCTCGCTTGCGCTTCCGCTCAGAAACAGCCGAGGGGTACACGGCGCGCTTACGATCTACTCGAAGGAGCCGGATGCCTTCTCGGAGCCCGAGGTGGCGCTGCTTGCAAGACTTGCCGATGAACTTGCCTACGGGATTTCCGCCCTCAAGCTGCACAATGCCCACAGGGTATCCGAGGAGAACCTGCGGGAAAGCCGGGCGCGGCTCGATCTGGCGCTGCGTTCCGCCGGGATGGGGACCTGGCATTGGGATATCGTAGAGAACAGACGCTATTTTGACGATCAGGCCTGTTTTCTCCTGGGGATCGATCCAAAGACTTTCACGGGGCGCGAGGAGGAATTCTTCGGCGTGCTGGATCCCGAGGACCTCGAAACGGTCAGAACGGCGCTTTCCCGGACGCTTGAAAAGGATGTGCCCTACAACCCGGTCTACCGGGTGAAAAGGGAGGGAGAGATCCATCATATAGCCGCTCGCGGGAAGCTGACGCGTGATGAGAGCGGCCGGCCCGCGCGACTCAACGGACTCATCTGGGACATCACGGAGCGAGTCCGCATGGTGGAGGAGCTTCGCAGATCACGAGATGAGCTTGACGTAAGAGTGAGAGAACGTACAGCCGAACTGCAAAGAGCAAACGAGGAACTGAGGAAGATGGCACAGTTGAAATCGACTTTCCTGGCCAATATGTCTCACGAACTCCGAACTCCGATGAACGTTATCATCGGCTACACCGATCTTTTGATCGACGGGGTGGACGGCCCCGTAAACGAAGAACAGGCTAAAAGCCTCAAAAAGATCGCATCCAACTCCCGGTACCTGCTCCAACTCATCAATGATGTTCTGGATCTATCCAGGATCGAATCGGGGAAAATGCGGCTGAGCTTCAAGGAAATAGATCTGGCCTGGTTGATCGAGTCGACGGCTGCCGACTTTGAGCCACTGTTGAAGCAAAAAGGGCTTGGCGTGACCTGTCATGTCGATGAGAGCGTGCGCAGGGTGGTCGGCGATGAGGGCGCCATACGGCAAATCCTGAACAATCTGTTGTCCAATGCCCTTAAATTCACGCAGGAGGGCGGCATAACGATCACCGCCACAAATTCTGCGAGGGGGGTTGAGTCCGGAGCGCCTCCCCTCTTTGCGGAAATCTGCGTGGAGGATTCCGGAATCGGGATCCGGGAGGAGGACCTGGGAACGATTTTCGACAAGTTTGTGCAGGTGAACCATATAACGGCACGGCGCTATGAAAGTACCGGACTTGGACTCAGTATCGCGAGGGGGCTCACCTCATTGCACAAGGGGATGATCTGGGCGACGAGCGTGTATGGAAAGGGGAGCCGGTTCTGTTTCACCATTCCGTTGACCAAAGAGATCCTGGAACGTCCCGGGGAGCCGGTGGTAGAGCAGAGAATGGCCACGGCCCTGGGGCGTTGTTTCGGTCAACCGATCGAAACTTTTCTGCGAAATCCGGAATATGGAGGCAAGAACGTGAGATGCTGGCACTATGTCCGGTGCGGGCAGCCTAGCTGCCCGGCGTACGGGAGTGAGGAGAGCCGGTGCTGGCTGATTCTGGGAACCCACTGCGCAGGAATGAAAATATCGAGTTATCCGGAGAAGGTCGACTTCTGCAAAGGCTGTGAACTTATAGAAAAGATTGTGCTGAAAGGGGACGAAGAGCTGATCGCCCCCGGGAGCGAGGAACCGCTCAAAATTGACTCCGGCTCTCGAAGGGTGGTGCTGGCCATTGACGACAACCCGGATGGAATTGAAATCATTAGAAAATATCTGGGAGAAGGATACTCCGTGATCGGTCTTCTCTCGGGAGAAAAGGCGGTGGAGAAGGCCCGGGAACTCAAGCCCGTCGCCATTACCCTCGATATCCTGATGCCGGGAATGGATGGGTGGGAGGTGCTCCGGGAGCTCAAGCAGAATCCGGAGACCGAGGATATTCCGGTCATGATCGTTTCCATTCTGGATGAGAGGCGGCTGGGTTTTAGCCTGGGCGCTGCCGAGTATGCCGTAAAACCGGTTGCTAAAGACGTCTTGCTGAAGAAATTGCAGAACCTGGAACGAGGAAGCCGCATCACCCGCATCCTGATTGTCGAGAGCGAACTGGAGACGGCGAGGCTGATCGGAAACACCCTGAAGGAGGCAGGCTATGAGGTCCTGACCAGTTACAACAGTGAGGATGCCATTCGCTCCATCCAGGAGTTCAAGCCTCAACTGATCGTTTTGCGCATGAACATGCCGCAGATGAGCGGCTTCGATGTCGTGGAATTTCTCCAGGTCAGCCGGGACGCGAGGGATATGCTGCTTATCGTTCTGACTTCCGGAGATTTTACCGAGGAGGAAAGCAGGGCCTGGAACGGACGAATACAGACCATACTCGATAAAAGAGAGCTTGGCGAAGGGGAACTTTCCGAAAAACTCACGGATGCCATTCTCCGGGTTCGCTAGGAGTGTGCAGCAATGGAGAAGACCATGGAGAGAAAAACGAACGGTCTTCCGAAGAAGATACTGATCGTAGACGATGAGGCGGACACCCTGGAGCTTTTGAGAAAGCGGCTCCATTTCGAAGGCTACCACACCCTGGAAGCCCGGGACGGCGAAGAATGTCTCAAACAGGTCACGGAAGGAAGGCCCGATCTCATTATTCTCGATGTCATGATGCCCAAACTGGACGGCTACGAGGTCTGCCGGATCCTGCAAAAGAGCAGAAGCACCGCCTACATCCCCGTCCTGATGCTCACCGCAAAAGGCGGGACGGAAAACAAGGTGAAGGGGCTGGATGTCGGGGCCCTCGATTACCTTGCCAAGCCCTTCGAATATCAGGAACTCTCGGCAAGGATCAAGTCCCTGCTTTCGATGAAAGCGGCCAGGGAAAGGCTGGTGGAAGAGGAAAAATCCAAAGCGGTGGATCGGGTGATGGCGGAGATCACTCACGAACTGAGAAACCCGCTCACCTCCATCGGGGGCTTTGCCCGAAAAGTCTATGAGAATCTGCCGGAAGGAAATCCCGACAAGAAGTATTTGCAGATGATCCTGGACGATGTCGTCCGGCTGGAAAAAATGGTGCGGGATCTGGTGGAGCTCAAGACCTCGGCAATTTCCTATAGAGAGTCCGCGGATGTGAATGCTCTGATCGGGGAAGTTCTGGAACAGTTTGAAAAAAGGCGCATGTTGGAGGGGATCGAGCTGAGAACGGAGCTCACGGAGAGTCTGCCGCTCCTGGCGCTGGACAAGGAACACTTCCGGCTGGCTCTGGCCAACATCATAGAAAACTCTATCGAAGCCATGCAGGAGATGAGCAGGAAGGTCCTGAGCATTCACAGCAAGGCGACCTATGAACGGGTGGAAATCGAGGTATCGGACTCCGGCCGGGGAATCCCCAAAGATAAGATCAAAAACATCTTCGATCCCTTCTTCACTTCCAAAATATCCGGACCGGGTCTGGGACTCACCTTCGCACTGAAGGTCATCGAAGATCACCGGGGGACGATTTCGGTGGAAAGCGAACCCGGCAGGGGGGCGTGCGTGACCATCAGGCTGCCGGTAACCTTGCCTGAAGCGGGCTCCTGAAAAGCAAAAGAGCGGGGGAATGTTTCCCCCGCGCCCCCCGGGAATCGCCTCGACGGGCGCCAACTGAGCCGCGCAGCGGCGTGGGGGGGCAGGGGGCGAAAGCCCCCGCGCTTTGTTTCGCCGGAAATGTTCACCTCTGGCGCAGCCATCCACCGAGGGCTTTTTTCCAGTCCGTGTAAGCCGCAACGGTGGTGTAGAGGTCGACGCCGCGCCGAATCTCGGGGCTTGGCGCTAGACGCCATTGCCAGGTACGCTCCGCCGGAGGCAGTTGCGCGCCATGGAGCGGGTCCCACTCTTCCAAAGTAGGCTCATCGTGTATCATGCGTCTTACACCGATATCGGTGATCAGAGCCGTATGGCCGGGAAGTCTTGCGAGATAGTCGAGGTGCGCCTCGACCAGCTGCTTTTGAAAGGCGGCGACTGTAGGCTCACTTCGCAGGCCGTGCAGGTACTCTCCGGGTACATCGGGGAGCTGCGACAGAAGATTTACTGAAACGGTCAGGTCCAGGCGCGGATCGTCTGTGAACAGCGCGGGATGGGATATCGGCAGCACTTGCCCGGTAAGAGGGGCAACCCTGTAGAGCTCTTCCATCACTCCCGTTATGTCGGCGGAGATTTGGGACACGTTTCGAAAGCGGTTGGCTTTCACGCGGCTCAACCAGGGATGAACGATATCTACCAGGATTACTTCTTCGAACAGGGAAGAGAGCTCGGCGAGCGGAATGTCGTGCAACAGGCCTGCGCCGAGCACAGCGGCCCTGCGGCGGCGTGGGCACTGCCCGGCAGCCTCCAAGACGGCGCGCCGCGTATTTTCGATGTGGTCCGCCCACGCTCTTTTGCAGCGCCGGAAGCGTGCCCGCACGCGTAGCGAAGACGAAAGAAACCCCATCGATCTATCCGTCCTGGAACAGGAACTCATCATGTATTCCAAAAACTCGAGTATCATGGCGTACACAGTTTCGTTCTCGTTCCCGGGTGGCCGGGAAGGCGAGGCGCAATAAGCCTCTGGAATATTGGAAGAGCCGATCGCAACCGCCTTGTCCTTTGGCGGAAACTGGACTAGTGTTCCATCCGGAAAACCCGGAGTGCGTCGGGTGATTCGAGCCCGAGTCCCCCTATGAAAAAGGGGGTGGGCCGGGCCATGCCTTCGGTCGGGTTTCCAATCGGAGACTATACTAGGGTTTGCGTCCGGAAAGCACCCTTTTCCCACGCCGGGGCGGGAGAAAACCTCTCCCGCTCCTTTGCCCTTCCGGAGAATGGTGGAGCAATTATGCGCATACTCGTTGTGGAAGACAGCAGGATGACTTCGAGCTATCTCCAGAAAGGGCTGGCCGAGCAAGGCTTTACCGTCGATATCGCCGATAACGGCGAAGAGGGCTTTCATTTGGCCATGACGGAAATCTATGACTTGATCATTCTCGATGTCATGCTGCCGCAAAAGAGCGGCTGGTCGATCATCAAGGATTTTCGCAAGAAAAACAGCGAGACGCCGGTTATATTTCTGACCGCAAAGGATGCTGTCCCGGATCGGATAAAGGGGCTGGATCTGGGTGCCGACGATTACCTGGTGAAACCTTTCGCGTTTTCCGAACTTATGGCCCGAATCCGCACGATCGTGCGGCGAGCGCCTCTGCGGCGTTCGGACGTGTACCGGGTAGCCGATCTGGAAATTGACATCACCGGGCACAAAGCGACAAGAGGGGGGAAACCGCTGGAGTTGACGGCAAAGGAGTTTCTGCTTCTGGAGCTCTTCGTGCGGCGGAAAGGGGAAGTGCTCTCCAAGAGCTTTATTACCGGACAGGTATGGGGAATTCTTTTCGACAGCGATTCGAACCCGGTCGAAGTGACAATCAGACGTCTTCGCAAGAAAGTGGATGATCCTTTCGCGGTGAGTCTGATCCACACGGTACGCGGGGTAGGGTATGTTCTCGAAGAAAGGTGATGTCGGATCCAAAAGATGGATCTCCCGGGCCGGAGGCTGGTCGCTGGCAACCAGGCTGACTTTTCTTGTGACCCTCTCTTTTGTCTCTCTTCTTTGTGTCGCCACTCTTTACCTGTATGTATCCATGAGCAAGAACATAGTACAGGAGGACACTTCCTTTCTGACCGGGGAAATAGCCCGCCTGCGGGCGATCATCGCCGAAGATCGCGAAAACTCCGGGGCACTTGCCGATGAAGTTACTGAAGAGGTCCAATGGGGAACCTCGACGCAAAGAGCCGAGATGTTTTACGCCAGGGTTCTCGATGCTCGCGGGAAGATAGTGGCCCGGACGCAGCAGATGGATCGCATCCTGCCTCCGGGGATTTTCACAAAGCCGCTCGATATCTCGCAGAAGTCCGGACAGGAGATCCGGTGGAAATCCGAAGAGGGTAGGACCTTTCTGATTGAGTCGGCATGGGCCGGCGCCGGAAGGGGATATGTGATCCAGGTGGGTCTGGACATCACCCATGAAGAAGAGATCCTGCTGGGGTATCGCAAGAGGATGGCGATCGTACTCGTTATCGGCACGCTCTTTTCGATCGTCATGTGTGGCTTCGTTGTGCGTCGGGGGACGCGACCTCTCGACGACATCATCCGCACCGTTCGAAGAATCAACGCCGAGCAGCTCCATGAAAGAATCGGGCAGGGAGCCTGGCCCAAAGAGCTGGGAGCTCTTGCGGCTGCTTTCGACGGGATGCTCGATCGGCTGGAGGAATCGTTCGACAGGCTCTCGCGCTTTTCGACAAATATCGCCCACGAATTGCGCACGCCCCTGAACGGCCTCATGGGTGCGGCCGAAGTGACTCTTTCCAGGCAGAGGACTTCCGAGGAATACCGCCAGGTGATCGAGTCGAGCCTGGAGGAATACGCGAACCTCTCCCGGATGATCGAAAGCCTTCTGTTTCTGGCGCGCGCGGAAAACAGGGAAATAGCGATCGATCGCTCGTGCGTGGATGTCTACAGGGAAATGGAAAATGTTCGGGAATTGTATGACGCGGTCGCTGAAGAATCGGGAGTGGAGGTTCTGTGCCGGGCGCACCCGATGGAGGTCAGTGCCGAACCGGTTCTATTCCAGAGGGCGATTGCGAATCTTCTTGCCAATGCTCTTCAGTATACGCCACGGGGCGGGCGTATCGTTCTCGCGGCAGAAAAGCTCTCCAACGGGTCGGTAAACATCAGTGTCAGCGATACGGGCTGCGGAATCCCGGCAGAACAACAGGCGAGCGTCTTCGAGCGCTTTTACCGGGTGGACCCGTCGCGTTCGATCAAAGCGAACGGAACAGGCCTGGGGCTTGCGATCGTGAGGTCCATCATGGAACTGCACGGCGGTACAGCCACGATACAAAGCGAAGAGAACAACGGCACCACTGTGACCCTCAATTTCCCTTCAACCTAACTTTATCCATACGAAAAAGACTTAAGGCGCGGACTGGACCGGCGAACCCCCCCTCTTTTGCAAAGGGGGAAGGGCTAATTGGATCTTTTATCTCGACAAGCAGGGGAGAGGATAAAAAAGTCGACCTTTGTCAGCTTTCTGTCAGGTTGGCTGTAGTATTTTCTTCCTCGGTTCGCTGATGGGAAAAAGCAGGATTTTGGCCTAAGAGGATGTTGTAAGGGGGATGTAATGAAGAAGGTGTTTTTGTCGATTTTGTTCGTTACGGTTACTTTGATGCTGCCGACGATATCTATGGCGGGCGTCGGGTTTTCCTTCGAATTTTACGGGCCGGTTCCAGGTTACTACTATTCCGCTCCCCCGGCCCATGGCTACTATGCGGACCCTTCCCCGGTCAGGGTGTATCGCGACTACCATTACGACAGCGACTATTACTATCGTCCCTGCTATCGTCACGATTATCATCGCTGCCGGCGCCATCGGGATTGGGACGATCAGGATTGAAAATCAGGGTAGTCCACTTTTACTTTTTCATTTTGGCGGAGGACGGGGCGTCGCAGGTTTTCTGCGGACGCTCCCGTCGGGCAGGGCGATGAGAATCAAAATACCTTTTGTTATGGCCTCCATGCTCGTAGCGCTTGGAGGCTGCGCGACCTATCATGCGCAACCCGTTTCCGCGCGGAAATCCGTTGCGATGTTCAACGGGCGCTCGCTGGAAAGTCCGGGGTTGCGCGCGTTTCTGGAAAAAAACCGCGTCGCCGCGCCAATGGCCGGTGATGCCTGGAATCTCAAACAACTAACGCTTGCCGCGTTCTATTATCAGCCCGCGCTTTCCGAGGCGCGCGCCCGGCTGCTCGCGGCGCAGGCCGACGAAATTACCACGGGTGAGCGACCCAATCCATCAATATCCGTAACACCCTCCTACGATTCGGGCATTCCCGGCAACTTCAGCCCCTGGCTGGTTCCGGTCAGTTTCGACTGGCCGATCGAAACCGCCGGGAAGCGAGGCTATCGGATGGCGGGCGCGCGGCATTTAGCGGAGGCGGCGCGCTGGAACCTGGTGGGTACTGTGTGGAGGGTGCGAAGCGAGGTGCGCACAGCCCTGTTGAATCTTTATGCGGCAGGGCAAACCGAATCGCTTCTGGCGCGCCAGCAAAAGGCGGAAAGAAAAGTCGTGCGGATGCTCGAAGGTCAGTTTGCCGCAGGCAATGCCTCGAGCTTCGAGGTGACACAAGCGCGCATCGCGCTGGATACAACGACCATTGCGAGGCAGGCGGCCGCCGGCCGGTATCTCCAGGCGCGGGTGGCCTTGGCCGCAGCGCTTGGCGTACCGCTGTCCGCGCTGGACGGAGTGAGGCTTTCCTTTGACTCCCTGAAAAATTTTCCCCGCCGGTTGACCCGGCCGGAAGTAAGACGGCGGGCGCTACTCGAGCGCGCCGATGTTCGAAGCGCGCTGGCCGACTATGCTGCGAGCCAGTCCGAGCTCCAGCTCCAGATCGCAAATCAATATCCGGATATCCATCTCGGGCCGGGTTATGCGTGGAATAACGGCAACGCCGGCGATAGCCAGTGGACTCTGGGAGCGACGCTGACCTTGCCGATTCTAAATCAGAACCAGGGCGGGATCGCCCGGGCAAGAGCCAGGCGCAAGCTGGCCGCAGCCCATTTTCTGACCGTGCAAACCGCGGCCGTCAGCCGGATTGACAGCGCTCTTGCCGGATATCGATCGGCCCTCAAAGAAGTCGCCACTACCGAAAGGCTGCTCAAAAATCTGCGGCGCAGATTGGTCTCCGTGCGCGCGCAGGTCAAGGCGGGCGAGGTGGAACCCCTGGCCCTGGCCAACGCCGAAGTGGCCTTCAATGCCGGATTGCAAAACCGATTGGATGCCCTGATCAAGGCGCAGCAGGCCCTGGGGCTTTTGGAAGACGCGGTGCAAAGCCCGCTCACCCTTTCGGCTTCGAGGCTCCGTGCTTCCGAAACAGCATCTACTCCCAAATGAAGAAATGAAAAAATGAAATCAAAAGCAGGTACAATCGGCCTATTTGTATTCTTGTGCGCAGTGCTCGGGGTCTATTGGCTGGTAACGACCCACCGCGCCGATCCTTCATCGCGGAAAAAGGCGGCCGCAGCGCCCACGCTCGTAAGCGTCCAGACGGGCAGGATTCAATGCATGACTCTTCACCGGTACGTGACCGGCTACGGGACGGTCGCCCCGGCGCCGGCCACCGAGGCCAGACCCGCGGCCGATGCTCCTCTGGCTGCGCCCATCTCCGGAGTCGTTGCCGGGGTGAATGTTGCCGAAGGCGAAACGGTGAAAAAGGGCGAGGTGCTCATGACCCTCAATTCGGGTTCGGTCACGGCCGCTTACGCCCGGGAGGAAGTGGCGAGGCAGCAACAACTATACGCCCAACACAACACTTCGCTCAAAATGTTACAGAACGCAGAGACGCAACTGACTCTTCTGCAGGTTGCTTCACCGCTTTCGGGCACGGTCGTAAGCCTGAATGTCAAACCGGGACAGGCGGTGGATGGGAAGACGGTTGTGGCCGAAGTGATGGATTTGAAGCGGCTGGTCGTCAAAACAGCCGTGCCCGAATGGGAAGCCAACCAATTGCGGACAGGGGAGGCGGTGCAGGTTCTGACCCATCCGCCGGTCTCTGCGAGGCTTTCGTTTGTGAGCCCGACGGTGGACGCGGCCAATGGGACGATCACGGCCCGGGCACCGCTGCCTGCGAACAGCGGTCTGAGGCCCGGCCAGTACGTTGCGCTGCGAATCGTTACGGCGACCAGCGCGAACTGCCTGGCCGTGCCGGAAAAAAGCGTCGTAACCCATGAGAATGGGAAGAGCGTCATTTCGGTTGTCGAGGGGAAGGAGGCCGTGCAAAAGCCTGTTGAGACCGGGTTTCGGGAAAACGGCTGGGTAGCGGTCAGGGGAAGCGGGCTCAAGGCGGGCGATACCGTGGTAACGGTTGGCGCCTACGGGCTGCCTGATAAAACTCAAATCCGGGTGGTGAAATGATGAGTTCGAGCAACAGTTCCGGCGTCGGCCGGTTTGCCACCCGGCATGCGTTATCCATCACGTTCATTGCGGCCGTGCTTTGTCTGGCGGGAGTTTTTTGCGCACTGCATACTCCTTCGGCGGTGTTTCCGCGAACCGATTTCCCTCGCATTGTCGTCATGGTGAGCAACGGCATCATGCCGGCAAACGAAATGATGGCCACGATCACGCGCCCCATCGAAGAGTCGATGAAGTCCATCCCCGGGGTAAAGTCGGTGATTTCGCGCACCTCGCGCGGTTCGGGCGTGATCAATGTGATCTTCAACTGGGGCACCAACATGCAGCGTGCGGAGGTCTACGTGATGGGGCGGCTTTCGGAAATCCGAAGCGACCTGCCCCCCACAGCAACGACCGACGTGTCGCGAGTCGCCTTTACCCTGAGCTATCCGATCATGGGCATCAGCCTCACCAGTTCCACGCGCAGCCAGATGGACCTGTGGAACATCGCTCATTATAAGATCAAGCCGCTGTTTCTGCAGATCCCGGGCGTGGCCAAGGTGGAGATCCTTGGCGGCCAGGTGCCGGAATATCATGTGGTAGTGGATCCTCTCAAGTTGCAGGCAGTCGGACTGGCCATGTCGGACGTAACGAACGCGCTCACCAGAAGCAATCTGGTGGCCGCAGCGGGCATGATCAGCCAGAATTATCACCTCTATCTCACGACCGTTGACGGTCGGATACGGTCGCCTTCGCAAATCGGCAACGTGGTCATAACGGTCAAAAACGCTCATCCGATTCTGGTAAAAGACGTGGCGAGCGTGGCCCAAGGGCCCAAGCCCGCGTACACGAGCATCACGGCTCAGGGGCGCCAGGCGGTGCTCTTCAACATCGAAAGCCAGCCGGATTCGAGCCTGCTCCAAATCGCTGCGACGTTGAAAAAGGACATAGCGCAGCTGCACAAAGAACTGCCACCGGACATGCACATGGGCTTCTTTTACGACCAGTCCAAGTTTGTGAGCGATTCGGTGGGAAGCGTGTGGGACGCCATCATTTTCGGCCTGGTTCTCTCCGTGTTCATTCTCTATCTGTTCCTCAAAAACTGGGGAAGCGTGCTTACGGCCATCGTCACGATCCCGGTTTCGGTGCTCATCACCTTTGTGGTGATGCGCCTTTCGAACATGAGTTTCGATATGATGACGCTGGGAGGGGTCGCTGCGTCCATCGGGCTGATCATTGACAACGCCATCGTCGTTGTGGAGGCGATGTGCCACAGGTTCGCCGGCGGAGGCTCGCGCCTTGCCTGCATTCATGAGGCGATGGGCGAAATTCTGGTAGCTCTTATCGGTTCGACTCTTACCCCGGTGGTGGTGTTCCTGCCGCTCGCCTATCTTGGAGGCATGACGGGCGTCTTCTTTCGCGCGCTGGGACTGACGATGGTGGTGGCGCTGCTCGTCTCCCTGCTTTTAGCGCTGACTCTTACTCCGTCGCTTGCCGCATGGCTCATCCGCGGCCGTTCCGGTGGTGATGAAGACGGCTTTATAATGAAGCGCATTCTCCGGGCTTATGAATATGGTGTTCGCCGGGCGCTTGAGCATTCCTGGCTGACCATGCTGACATGCGGGTTGATACTGGTGGCCGGCTTTTTCATCTTTCAGCAGCTTCACACCGAATTTTTGCCCCATTTCGACGAAGGCGGATTCGTGATGGATTTTACGGCCCTCCCCGGCACAAACCTTGCCGAGACTTCGCGCGTACTCGATGAGGCCGAAAAAATCATTCGCGAAAACCCGGATGTGGAGGGCTATTCCCGCCGGCTGGGCACGCAATTGGGACCGTTTATCACCGAGCCCAACGTCGGAGACTACCTGATAAAACTCAAGGCCGACCGGAAACACACGACCGATCAGGTTCTCGCCGCCATGCGGCACAAGTTCAATCGACTCTTTCCCATGATTCGCTGGGATTTTCACGGCTATCTCAATGATTTGATGGGCGATCTGCAAATGGCGCCCAACCCGATCGAGATCTATTTGTTCTCCCCGAACCTTTCGTGGCTGAAAAAGACCGCCAAACGGGTCACGGCCCAGATCGGTAAAATCCCCGGCGTGGTGGATACCTTCGACGGCCTGAGGGTCACCGGGCCTTCCATCAACTTCCGGGTGATCCCCGCAGAGGCCAGGCGCTACGGCCTGACGGTCAACGATATCGCCGACGTAGTACACACAGCACTTCTGGGGCAGATTTCCTCCTACTTGCTCCAAGGCGACCGCACCATTAATATTCGTGTTATGGCAGATCCCAAAAGCGTGGATCGTATTGGGGAACTGGGCAACTTGCAGCTCCGTACCCCGGGAGGGGCTCTGGTGCGCCTCGACCAGGTTGCGGCCGTGCATGTCGAGCCCAACCAGGTGGAGCTCAACCGGAAGGATTTGCGCCAGGACGACATTGTGTATGCTCGGCTCGAAGGAGTCGATCTGGGAACGGCGATGCGGGAAATCCAGGCAAAACTGAGCAGGGACAAATGGCTGCCGCCCGGTTCGGTGGCATACGGGGGGCTCTATCAGCAGCAGCAGAAATCTTTCCATAATCTGCTCGCGGTGTTGCTGGCAGCCATTTTGCTGGTTTTTACCGTGCTGCTGGTCGAGTATCGTTCCTTTTATGAACCCATCGCGATCGTTTTCGGCGCCGTATTGGCGCTGTTCGGAACCGTCGCCGCGCTGTGGGGGACGGGGGTTTCTCTCAACATCATTTCGTTTCTCGGCGCGATCATCGGCGTGGGCATCGTAGCCAAAAACGGCATCCTGGTGATGGACTATTTCCAGCAACTGCAGGCGCAGGGAGTCGAGTTGATCGAGGCTCTGGTGCAGGCGGGGCATCGCCGGCTTCGCCCGGTGCTCATGACCTCGCTTGCCGCAGCCCTTGGCATGCTGCCGCTTGCCTACGGCGTGGGCACGGGGGCTCAGATGCTGAAGCCTCTGGGTATTGCCGTCATCGGCGCGCTCTTCTTTTCCGTGCTCCTGTCGCTCATCGTCACGCCGGTAGTCTATTATCTGCTGATTCGGCTGCACCGGTGGTTCCTGCGCAACCATCCCGGACAGGCGGCCTGAGGATGCGTAAGGTGTGTCCATGAACGGTGAGATCGAAAATTGGGTCCGGCGTGTCGCCGAAGCCAGTGAAAGTTTTCTGGATAGGAAGGGGCCCTATGACTGGCTGATAAAGCAAAGCATCTACACCCATTTCCAGCGTCTCATCCCGCTTTTATCGATGTCCTGTTTCAAGTCTGCCGGTGGATCGATCCTGGATGTCGGCGCCGGCACGGGGGCGCTGGCCATCGATCTGGCCTGGAGGATCGGTGACGGGGGGCGGGTGACTGTTCTGGACCATGATCCTGAGGCGCTGCAGATTCTTCGAACCATTGCAGAGCGTGTCGGGGTCAGGGTCGAAGCGCTGATTGGCGATGCAGCAGCCTTACCTGTTCAAGACGCAAGTCAGGATATGACCGTTTCGCGATTTCTCTTGCAACATCTTCGGGACCCTTTGGCCGTGCTTGCCCAGATGCGGCGTGTGACACGCCCGGGCGGTCGTGTCGTGATCGTCGATGTCGATGACGAGGTCTGGGTCATGGAACCTCCCGAGTTTCCCCATGTCGCCGCCTGGCGAAAAGCATTGCGGACTCTACAGCGGCAGAAGGGCGGGGACCGGCAGATCGGCCGCAAGCTCTACGGGCTGATGCGGGAGGCAGGGTTTGAAGCCATACAGGTGCTCGTGATCCCGTTTGTGCGCTTGGGGCTCCAGCAGGGGCGAAGGGCCGAGGTGGAACAATTCAAGATCGAACGACTGTTTCGGGAGCGAGACGAACTGATCGATTCCGGACTTATGACAGCCGGAGATTTTGAGGCGGCCCTGTCGGAACTGCAGCAGGGCTTCGCTCTGGATCGATTTGAGATGGATGCGGAGTTCGTTGCCGTGGGAGTAGTGCCCGAACCTGTCGGTGCCACATCCGGGGTTCCGGATGGAGGATAATGCAGCGGGAGAAGGAGTCGCAAATTCTCCCCGTGTACACTTTTCATCTGTCAAATCTATTGAATACGGCGATACGATAGAGTTCTGGAACGCTCGATAGAAAGGGGCCGCGACTAGAGTAAGTGCTCGGTCCCGCCTTTTCCATAGCCGGGCATTTTGTCCGGCCATGGAAAATCGCCGGCACTCGCTAGGCGGTTGTATTGACATTGTTGCCGACTGCCGGATTCACTTTCACCGCAGAAGAGGCTGCGGAAGAAGACGAACCGGTCGCGCCGAGATTTATCCCTGCCGCCGAAGCTTGCTGCATCACGGCGGAAATGGATACCCCCATAAGCTCTGCGATTTGAGTGACCGGCATGTGCTGGTTCGCATACATTCTGAGTTTTGTCAGATTAGTCTGCTGGGATGCTGTCGAACTCGTTTTGGGCGCCGTGCCGCCGTTTAACTTCTCCGCCATCTTCGTTGCGGCGGACTCTTTTGCCTCAACGGCCGCACTGTCCCCATCGGATGCCGCTCGAGCGCTTGTTGCCGATGCTACCGATCCTATCCCTGAAATGCTGCTCATCGTTTATCCTCCATGACAAAATGTGCGCGTGTGATTTCTGGCAGACATCACCCATGACATGGTAATCGGCATAAATGGCGTGGAGTATTAAATAATTTAACAGCCGCCCTGTCGCACTCGGACCAGAGCATGTCTGCGATTTCACTTGAGCTTCCACTGCAGAAGAATCGGCCGTCTCCCCGCTCATGGTATTCGAACGTACGGCCTTCGACCATGGAGAGAAAATCCGAGGGCGTAAATCGTGAGAGGGCCGAGGTGACGAGGTCGGGATTTTGGGAAATTAAATGTTCCGGTCCCATAATCTTGTTTGGGCAATTGCACCGTGCTCCCTCGGAAACGAGTATCTTGCGCGCAGCCTCTGGGGAATGATCCAGGACCGAGCGTCCTGTTTTTCCCGCCTCAATGGCGCACATCAGCCCGATGCGCCAGCTCCAATTATGATCACCTCTGTTGAAAAGTGGCGTCGAGGTGATTTCCTCTTCTCAGTCAACCTTACTGGCCGTACGCGAAACGAATTCTTATCCTTGATGGAAGGAGCCCGGCTAATAACAGGCGTCCACACAAAAATGGGACGATATTCCATATTGCAACATGCCATTGTTTTGGCGGGGATTCAACGGGCTGGATGGTCCCTGGTTTCCCGCTTTCGGAGAATGAGGCGTGGCGTGTAGCCGCTTTTGGGAACCCCCAAAAGCGTTTCGCTGTAATAAGGCCCTTTATCGACTCATGCAGACCACGAAGACCTTTGAGCAAGGTAGACGCTTGCAGAAAGGAAAGGGATCATGCAACGTCAATTTGACCCCGAACAGTTGATAGAGGAAATACGAGATCGCTTCCGCAGCAGGAAAGGCTGGTGGGTTGCCACCGGCATCCTGGGGGCAGT
Organism: Deltaproteobacteria bacterium; assembly: GCA_021813685.1. Taxonomy (GTDB): domain Bacteria; phylum Desulfobacterota; class Syntrophobacteria; order Syntrophobacterales; family Syntrophobacteraceae; genus SbD1. The sequence goes on from JAKAJS010000153.1 coordinate 23,349, forward strand.
CGTGGTGTTTCTGCTCTGGTCGACATGGTTCACGGTGCAGCCCGAGGAGACGGGAGTCGTCCAGCGCTTTGGCGCAGTGCAACGCACGGTGGGGCCGGGTCTGCACTTCAAACTGCCTGCCGGCATTGAGAAGGTTCGCACGGTTCCTACCGCCCGGGTGCTCAAGGAGGAATTCGGGTTTCAGACGGCAGCAACGATTGTCGGTCGGCGGACCCAATATGCCCAGGGCAAGGCGTACAAAGAAGTGTCCCTCATGCTTACCGGGGACTTGAATGTGATCGATGTACAGTGGATTGTCCAGTATCGAATCGAGGATCCGATCCACTACCTCTTCCGGGTCCGGGATACCCGGCAGACGATCCGGGACATTTCCGAGGCGGTCACGCGGCGGGTGGTCGGCAATCGATTGGGGAGCGACGTTCTCACCGTGGCGCGAGTGGAGGTGGCTACCGAGGTGAAAGAGGAGATGCAGAAGATTCTAGACCAGTACGAGACCGGTGTGCATCTTATTACAGTGGAACTCCAGGACGTGACTCCTCCAGATCCGGTCAAGCCCGCCTTCAACGAGGTGAATGAAGCGCGTCAGGACCGGGAGCGGACGATCAATCAGGCCCAGGAGCAGGTTAACCGGGAAATCCCTAAGGCACGGGGAGAAGCTGTACGGACCATAAGCGAGGCAGAAGGTTACGCCCTGGAGCGGATCAATCGGGCCAATGGGGAGGCCTCGCGGTTCCGTGCCATCATGGATGAATACCGGCGCGCTCCGGAGGTCACCCGCCGTCGTTTGTATATTGAGGCAATGGGCTCCATCCTGCCCGATGCGAAGGCCATCTATATCGTGGACAGCCAACAGAAGGCTCTGGTGCCATGGCTCACGGTTGAGTCGGGACAGTTGCCGGATGCAAAAGGGAGCAAGCCATGAAAAACGTCCTGAAACTTGCAATGGCAGTCTTCGTGCCGGTGGCCTTCTTGATCCTGTACGGGACCTTCTACACTCTTGAGGAGGGTCAACAAGCAGTCATCCTCCAGTTTGGGCGGCCTGTAGGCCGGCCCGTGACCGATGCGGGTATTCACCTCAAACTTCCTTTCATCCAGGAGGTGCGCCGTTTCGAAAAGCGGCTCCTCATCTGGGATGGCGATCCGAATCAGATCCCGACCAAGGGACGGGAATTCATCTGGGTGGACACGACGGCACGCTGGCGCATTGTCGACGCCAAGAAGTTTCTGGAAAGCGTCGAAAGTGAAGCCGGGGCACAGTCCCGCCTGGATGACATCATTGATTCCGTGGTCCGTGACCAGGTCTCATCCAGCGAACTCGTGGAGCTGGTCCGGAGCGCATCGTGGAAGGTCCCTCCGGGAGAGGTCCTTGAGGAGGCCCCTGCGGAGGTGCAGAAAGAATTAAAAAAGAAGATCGCTCGCGGGCGCGAGGAGATCACAAGGACCATCCTGGCAGAAGCTCGCAGGATTATCCCTCAATACGGAATTGAACTTGTGGATGTGCGTATTAAGCGTCTGAATTATGTGGAAAGCGTCCAGGAGAAGGTTTACGCCAGGATGATCTCCGAGCGAAAACGGATCGCCGCGCGGTTTCGAGCCGAGGGAGAAGGTCGGAGCGCGGAGATCCTGGGGACCATGGAGAAGGCATTGCGCCAGATACGATCCAGCGCTTATCGACGGGTCCAGGAGATCCGCGGTAAAGGTGACGCAGAAGCCACACGCGTATACGGAGATGCCTATGGCGCAGATCCCGAGTTTTACGCTTTCTCGCGCACCCTGGAAGCCTATCGAGAGGGGCGCAACAAGAACTCGGTGGTCATCCTCACCACCGACAGCGACTATTATCGCTACCTTAAGGAAGCAGGGACCGTTCCCCGTCAGTCGGCTCCATAGGGAATGATGGGAACATGGCCGGGGCTCGACTCGATGAAAGTCTCCGCATCCGGCCCAGTTCCTGCTCACTAAAGCCGGCCTCTTCAGGCTGCGCTGACGCTACAGGAGGCATCAGCATTACAACGAAGGCCCCAAAAACCCTATCAGAGCGCACATTAGAATCTGATTCTTTTCATATTCACCTCCTTTTATCTGCAATGGTGAAGTCACGTCTCCATTACACAGGCTGGGCGAACGCCACACAGAACAAATGCTAAAGCGGGCGGAACCTTCTTTCGCCGGATTCTCACTAAGCAACTCTTAACAGGAGGGTGTCTGTAATCTTTGTGCCTCTGATCTCCATAGTCGAAAAAATGCCCCCCGATATCCTCGATGCTTGTAAATCATAGAGGTAACCTAAGGGGGCAAGCCATGAGTCTGAAACCTCCACTTCGGTGCAAAGCCTCTCTGTGAGAGGCAGGCGGAGAATCTAGGTCACTGACTTATACAATTTGCTCGGTGTGGCGCACACCGGGCAGACGGCAAATGAGGGTTTTGACTCCACCGTATACCCGCAGACGGAGCATACGCTAAATTCCGATTTCCCCGTCTTCCATTCCTTCAGGTTGTCCAGGGCTTGTCCGTAGAGCTTCGCATGCTGTGCTTCAGCGTTGGAAGAGTACGTAAAGGTGCGAACGGCATTGGCATTTTTTTCCTTTTCGGCCTGAGCAATGAATTGAGGGTACATGGTCTGCCTTTCGTATGATTCTCCGTTTTTGGCATCCGATAGGTTTTCGCGGGTAGTCCCGATTTTCGGAAGTTCGATACTGGCCCGGGGCGTTCCTCCCATGGCCTGGATCACTACGGCATGGTTGTTGAGGTGAATCTCCTCAGACATGGCGGCTGCACGAAAGAGACTGGCTACCTTTCCATAGCCTTCCCGGTCGGCCTTGTCTGCATAGGCGAGGTACTTGGCGCGGGCGTTGCTCTCTCCATTGTAAGCCGTCATCAGGTTGTCCAGTGTTTTCGACCCGGTTTTACCGCTAAGGGGTACAAATAGCGCAATCCCGAGGGCCGAAACGGAAACCAACGCGAAAGCAAGAATTACGGCTGCGCGATTCATAGGCTTTCCTTTCTTTCTTCAGTGATAAACCGCCGGGTGTCGACCAGGCGCAAAACTCGACTCTGTGGGATACTCCGGTTTGAAGCATGTTTTGAGAAGACTCTCCGTTTTTATAAATTCTCTGCAACCGAACGTAATCATTCCGCATCTGCAGGTCAAACGACACAGGGCCAGTTGAGCCGCGTAGCGGCCTTGGGGGTGCGCGGGGCGAAAGCCCCCGCGGTTTTGCCCCTTAGGTCACCACCGATTTTCATGTGAAAAGATTGCGCAATTGTGAAAAGATTTCACACCGGCAGGTGCAAGATCGGGGCGATAATACCTGAGGCTCCATCCATGGCGATGTGACCGCTTCATCCTCCGCTGAAAAAATCGTCGATGCCGTTTGTATTATCCTGTGGAATTCGTATGTCTACCGGGAAAAAGAGGCAACTATCATGCCGCAGAGCCTGAAAAGTCCTGGAATGGAGATTGCAAAAGAGTTGGATCAGGCAATCCCGGCAGCCGGTTTTTTCTCACCCAGCTGTTCGATTTTGGCGACAAACGCCGGGTAACTGTCAACTTGCGGTGACGGATGTATAAGGAGAAGAAGATGAAACGCAATCCAGGGGCATGCTCGATCGTAGTGCCGTTGGTTTTGGTGGTGTTGGCGGTCTTCCTGTTTACGGAATCCAACGGATGGGCAAGAGCCGGAGGAGGCGGTTTGAGCGGAAGCCGCGGAGGAAGGAGTTTTTCCTCCCCGAAAATGCCCTCGAGGCTATCGCCGGGCGTGAACAGTTTTGGTTCGCCGGGAGCGCGACCTTTTCCCGGAACGATGCCCCAGTCCCGGGATATGGGCCTCAGCCGTAATCCCTTCATGACAGGGTTGGCTGGAGGGCTTGCCGGAGGGTTCCTTGGAAACATGTTGTTCGGGGGGACCGGACACGCCGCACCGGCAACGGCCCCAAGGGGCGGAATCGGCCTGCTCGATCTCGCTGTCCTGGGGGGGCTTCTCTACCTTGGCTGGAGGTTTTTCAAGAGGAGAAGAGCCGCTCTATTTGCGGACGCCGGTTTTTCCCCGTACTTTGAAAACGAAGTCAGGGGGCAGGAGGCGTACGGGGCGGTCGGCGAGGTGGAGGAAGGATTGCTACGGCTCAGGCAGATGGACCCCGGAGTATCGGAAGATGCTCTCAAAGAGACCTTCCAGGATATCTTCTTCCGCGTTCAGGCCGCATGGATGCGCCGCAGTCTCGAGGGAATGTACGGGATGCTCGCACCGGAAATGGTAGCCTACTTCGGGGAGCAGTTTGCGGAGATGAAAAGGCAGGGGCGAATAAACCGGCTCGAAAACATCGCCGTGAGGAATGTGGAAGTAACCGAGATTTGGCAGGAAGAGGGACGCGACTATGTCACGGCCATGATTACGGCAAACCTTCTTGACTACAGCGAAGACGAACGGACCGGAGAAGTTGTGGGAGGAGATAGATTCAATCCCGTAAAATTCCAGGAGTTTTGGACGTTCTGCCGTGATCTCGGCGTTTCGGGCTGGCAGCTCGTTGGAATCAATCAACCCGGCGAGGCGCTGCCGCGGGCCGGGGAACATGGTTAAGCCGATTGTCGTGTGTTGCGCCTGCCTGGCAGGCTGTCCCTATTTGCCGATATTCGAAAGGAGCTTTCGATGAGTTTTCTGGGCAATCTGTTCAAAAAGCATGCTGAAAACGCCATTACCTCCGTCCAACAGTTTTTGGTCACCCTTGACCCCGAGACTGCCACCGAGGCGCAAATAGCCGAATTTTCCGACCAACTCGCCAAGGCGAGCGAAGAGTTGGCCAGAGCGCGGAGCGATTATCAAAGGGAGGCGAGAGAGGCCGACCAGATTGCGGCGCTCTATGAGCAAAGGCTCCAGGCAGCTACTCTTTTGGAGCGGCAGAGCATGGAAGCCCCGGACCCTGGCCAGAAAGCCTCCCTTACGGCGAGTTTGGAAAAACTGGTGGCAATTCTGGAACAGATGAAGCCGGATGTGGAGCGGGAAAAGCAGGAAGCCGACGAGGCCAGGCTGCTGATGGATGAACTTGCAAAGTTTGTCGGGGAATCGGCTGAGGCTTTGAAACAGGCCCGATCTCGCCTGGTACATGCCAAATCCGAGATGCGGCGGGCCGAATTGGAGCAGGAACGAGCAGAGAAACGGGCGCGCGCCGCGGAGGTGCTTTCCGGAATAAAGAAAGAGGGCGGAACGTTCAATGTGGCGCTGGAGGCGATGCAAAAGAAGGCCGAGGCCGCAAAGGTAAAGGCCGATGCGGCCAATACGCGCTCCATGATGCTCACGCCAACCGATACGGAGAAGGAGGATGCCAATATCTCTGCTGCAATGGCGCAGGCGTCGGGAAAGGTTGCGCCGCAAACCGGCAGCGTTGTGGAACGGTTGGCGGCGTTAAGAAAGTAAGTCCGGGATCGCCGGTTCCCTGGAGGACTTCCTCCGCGAGGAACCGGCGGATTTTGGATGTGGAGGAAACTGCGTTTCAGAACGAAACTGGACGCCTGATTCGCTACCTGGCATGCTTTGGGATCTTTCTTTGCGTCCTGGTCATCGTCGTCTATGGAAAAAGGT
>JAKAJS010000111.1 GCA_021813685.1 Deltaproteobacteria bacterium
GATTTTTTGGCGCCCCCCCCGAGAACCACCGGATCGTCGTGGGGGACATCGAACAGGTTTGCCTTTCCTGCCAGGTCGACCGGATCTTCGTCGATCTTCCCGAGCCGTGGAGAGCCGTCGGGAATCTGGCGGGAATGCTGCGCATGGGAGGGCTGCTCGTCAGCCTCAGCCCCAATGTGGGCCAAATCCAGCTCACCAATCGGCATCTGCAGGAAAACGGGTTCGGAGACATCGTTCATTTCGAGCTTCTGCGAAGAGACTGGAAAATCGACCGGCTGCGCGCCCGGCCCTTCGATCGCATGGTGGCCCACACGGGCTTTATAACCGTCGCCAAAAGGGTGTCGGCCGATCGGGGCGAGCCGGTCGAAAACGACACCGTAGACGCAGAAGATATGGAGCCCGCAGAAGTTTAAGGCTGCTACGACAATACTTTTTCACGCGAAGACGCGAAGTCGCGAAGTCGCAAAGCTCACAGGTCCAGGTTTGATTGCAATGGAGACAACCTCGGAAGGTAAAAGGCTCGACATCTCTTTGGTCATCCCGATTAAAGACGAGGAAGACAATATTTTGTCCCTTGCCCGGGAAGTGGAATCCGCAATGCGGAAGATTTCTGCGGAGTGGGAGTGCATCTGGGTCGATGACGGGTCGAGCGATGGAAGCCTGAGCCGGCTTCAAACACTTGCGCGCGAAAATCCTCGCCACAGGTATATTTCCTTCGAGAAAAACGCCGGCCAGTCGGCGGCCTTGTGGGCCGGGTTCATCGAAACCCGCGCCCCGATCATCGCAACCATAGACGGCGACGGCCAGAACGACCCGGCCGACATCCCGGCGCTCTTTCAAAAGGTCCGCTCGGGTGAGGCCGATATGGCCAACGGCTACCGGGCGAAAAGGCAGGATAATCTCAAAAGGAAAATTTCCTCGCTTCTGGGAAACGGATTTCGGACCTGGCTGACCGGCAAAACCGTACGCGATGCCGGCTGTTCGACCAGGGTCTTCCGCAGGGAATGCGTGCAATCCGCGCCGCAATTTGCCGGCATGCACCGCTTTCTGCCAACTCTTGCCGCCATGCAGGGCTTTCGACTCACCGAAACGCCCGTAAACCACCGCCCCAGAGTCAAGGGCAACTCCAAGTATTCCATCAGTAACCGGCTGTGGGTATCGCTTCTCGACATCTTCGGCCTTTTCTGGCTTAAAAAGCGGGCATGGCATTACGCCATCAAGGCGAAGTCGGACTAATCCCCAATTTTCTACAAGCGAAGACCTCTCCAATTACCATTCCGATATTGACCGGTATGTCAAGACATTGACCGCTGCGGGCAGGATCCTCGTGGCCTGACGGGCCGCGCAAGCCCGCAGGCTTTGTTCCAGCTCGGCCCGCCGAACCCGTCGCCTCAGGCGCTCCAAGGAGGCACGGTACGTGCATACCGAGTCTTTCGTGGAAAAAACCAGTCGGAGGAGATAGTCTCGCATGGCAGGCAAAAACGGTTTCACCCTGGTCGAACTTATGGTGGTGGTCGCTATCGTGGCCATTCTGGCTTGCGTTGCGATACCGGCCTATATCAATTACGTAAACCGCGCCAAACAGGGCGAGGCGGAAAGCCTTCTCATGACCGCCCGGATGGAGGAGGCGGAGTATTATGCGGAAAACCAGCAGTACGCGAGCATCATACAGTGCCTTCCCTCCTTTGCGGGCGCCAACACGCAGTGTGTGAGCGTATGCAACAATGCGGTCTGCGCCAACACCTCCGCAGCCCACTATTATACGTTCAAGGTGTCCGGCTTTCAGCCAGGCAGCGGCAGCACTCTGCCCTATTTTCAGATTCAGGCACAGCGGCAGATAAACGGCACGAACGACACCGTGACAATCAGCGCGAGCACCGACACGCCGACGGTGCAAAACCCGGGTGCGCTTCACTTTTCCATCTTTCAATGGCTGTTCGGGCAATGAGAGATGACGGAAGGCTCAAGAGAGGAAAACGTACTATGGGGAAATACATCATTGTGGGAGTATTCCTGGTAAGCCTTGCGGTTTCACCGCTGTGCAGGGCATCGATGGTGGGGAACAACGTGCCCTCGGCCGCGGTGGAAAGCGTGCAGGATGCCTCGGTGGCCCCGGCTTCCAGGGAAAAGGTCGTCACCATCCAGGTGAGCAAGATCGAAAACAGCATGATCTACGCACAGGATGGGAACCAGTACGATATCTCCGGCGCGACTGTCCAGGACGAAAGCTCTTCCGGGGCGGGGGCAACGACGGCCGAACTGGATTTCAGCAACGGCAAACTTGTGCGGGTGATCCTCAAATAATCATGGATTGAGGCCATGGAGCCTGCCGGGTCGCTACCCCCGAACAGGCCGAATTGTTCTAAAAGCAAGGAGCGGGTCGATGAAGCGGGCATTCGAGAATCTATTTTTCATGTTGGTCTTTTCGCTCGCTTTTCTATACGGAAGCGCTCGGGGCCAGGTCCAGACGCCGTGCAGCGATTCACTCATCCCGCCCTTCATCGCCCAAGGGGTAAAGCCCAACATCCTGATCATTCTCGATACGTCCAACAGCATGGACGAGGACTTCAACGGCAACGCCGTGGGCTCCTATGCCCCCGACAGCAAATCGGTTGCCGCCCGGCAGGCGCTTCAAAACCTTGTAAAAAACCTGGTGAGCAAAGCCAACGTCGGCATGATGACGTACAAGCTGCCGGGAGATGTGGCCAAATATCAAATCCATGGCGGCTTTCCTTTCGCCTCCTACGATCCCGATTCCTACTGCCCCGACATGTTCTGCTCGGACGGGACCAATTTCGAAAGCCCCCGGACACCGTGCGGTGTGGACGCTCAATGCACGACTTCCCCCTACACCAAGTGCGTTCCGGACCCCGCAGCGGTCCAGGCGATAGAGGCCTGCGACAATTATTGCGCCAATCCGAACGAAGCGAACTCTCAGGCCGATCAGGCCACCTGCAATAACTACTGCACCCAATGGAATCCCTCCAACAGCACACCCTTTACGCAACGCCAGTTCCCCTACGGCTCGACAGACGCGAACAGCCACAGCTTTCCCGACAAGATCATCGGCAGCTATTCGTACGGCAACGCGACGAGGGCGAAGTATTGCGGGTTGTCCTACCCGAAAACCGCCGCCATGAATCTTACGGACAGCGCCGGCAATACCAATACGGTCTACTATAATCAGCCCGACCCTTTTTATGACCCGAACAACCAGGGAACGGAGTTCGCGTACTGCAGCAACAGCAGTTACAGCTCGTCGGAAAACGCCAACAACAGCTACGACAGGTATTCGAACAAGAGGGCCGGGACGGGTGACGGGCTCGACAGTACCTACAGCAGCCAACAATACCCCTCCTGGACTCTCTCCCCCACCGACTCGGATTACGCGCACGGCTTTTACAACTTCGGGCAGAGGTTCTCGATTTATAACGTCGGGCAGACCTGGTTCAGCCAAACGAATGTGACCGGCCAGCAGGGCTACCTTCACGTCGGAGTGGGAGACCTTACCAATGCCACCCTGTACAACAATGTCATGAGCCTGCTCGAAGACAACAGCGGCAACAGCACAAACTACATGAGCTGCAACAGCAACCACCCGAACGCCTGCGTGGACGCAAACGGAAACCCCTACATCATAAATGCCGGCAACACCCCCACCGCGGGTACGCTCGCAACCGCTCTCAACTACTTCAGCGGCAATTACAAGGGGTTTTGTTTCAACAGTTCGGGGATGACCAACGGGGTATCCTGCTCGGGCAACGGAGGCTGCAACTCCTCGTACCCGAAGTGTTCCATTCCAAGCCCCATCACCGCATCCTGCCAGAAGAACTACATCATTCTGGTCACAGACGGGCTGCCGGGCACCAATCTCGCCGGCCAAAACGGCTCGAGCGTCACCCTGTCGAGCCTCATGAGCCAGGTCACAAGCGAACTCACTTCCCTTGCGCAGGGAGTTTCGTACAAGGTGGGCAACACAACGACCAGCTTCCCCGTACTCACCTACGTTCTGGGGATCGGCAGCGAGGCGCAGGAAAACGCAAACCTGGACGCCATGGCGGTCGCGGGGGGCACGGCGGTAAACGGCCACGCCTATTACGCGGCCAACGCCAACGACATGACCGCGGCGCTCAACAGCATCACCGCAAGCATCATGGGCAGGGTCGCAGCAGGCAGTTCGGTTTCCATCCTGTCCCAGGGGCAGACGCAAAACGGCGCCAATATGCTGCAGGGCGTTTTCTATCCCAGCAAATACTTCGGGACAACTCTGCTCTCCTGGCCCGGCTACCTCTACAACTGGTGGTTCTATTCGAGCCCCAACTATGAAAACATCAGAGAAGAAAATGACGGTGACAACATCCTGGATCTCAAGGGAGATTACGGACTGAGCTACTCCTTTACGCCACAAAACGGCCTTTCGGTAAACGTCCTGTCGGACCCGACGGGCAGCGGCAACCCGACCCAGACGGTAGCCACCAACCAGACCCTTGATCAGCTCAGCCCCCTGTGGGAAGCGGGCAAAACACTTTGGGCCACCGACCCCGACGACAGGCAGATATACACCCCGGGAAACAGCGTCACCGGACTGGTAAACTTCGACACGGACAATTCCACCCTCACAACGGACCCCTCTCCGCTCGGAAGCCCGTCGAATTTCGATGCCTGCCTGCAGGGAGCAAACGATCCGGCCACTCTGACAAACCTTATAAACTACGTTCGAGGAATCGATATCTCCAATACATTCTGCTCGGACGGAAACATGTTCGAAAATCCTCTGGTCGCCTGCACCTCGAACAGTGACTGCACGAATTCATCCTACTCGAAGTGCCTGCCCGACAGTTGCCGGAATAGAACGGTGGGTCTTTGCACCGACGCACAAGGAGATCCCAGCACTACGGGGTGCAATTCCTCAAGCGATTGCAGCGGGACCTACAACACCTGTAGGAAAAAGGTGTGGAAACTGGGAGACATCATCTATTCCACGCCCAAGGTCGAGGTGGGCTACAATTACTGCGGCACGACGGACAGCAGCGGCAACCCGGTTTTCGACTCCAACAGCACCTTGTGCAGCACAAACGCAGACTGCGCAAGCTCCCCCTCGCCCGACTCCCAATGTCTGGCTAAAGAAGGCCTGGTCTTTGTCGGCGCAAACGACGGAATGCTGCATGCGTTCAAAACCGGGGCTCTTACCAACTACGGGATGACCGGTTCCCAAATCGAGAAGACAACTGGAATTTCTTCCTCGGATATGGGCAAGGAAGCGTGGGCCTTTGTGCCCAAAAACAGTCTGCCCTACCTGAGGTGCCTTGCCGACCCGGCGGGCTGCCATCTCTATTACAACGATCTCAGCCCCTACATTGTCACGCTGCAGGAGCAGACAGGAACGGATTCAAACGGAAATCCGACCTATACGCCCCGTACCGTACTGATCGGCGGGATGCGGCTGGGAGGGGGCTCCCAAACCGGTCCGGGCAACTTTTGCATGAACAGCGGCAATGTGTCCAACGGGACAACCTGCAGCAATATCAACTCGTGCTCCTCCCAGCATTATTGCCTCGACAGCGGTTGGACGACAAACGGCCAGACATGCAGCGGCAGCTCGACCACCGGCTGTTCCGCGCCTTACAACGCGCACTGCTCGGCCTTTAACGCGAACTGTTCGAGCGGGTACTCGACAAACGTACCTTCAGACTCCTGCCCGGGCAGCGTTATCAGCAGCGCGAACGCAACCGGCTACGCCGACCCGGTCACCGGGCAAAACGGCCCGAACTGCACGGGCCTATCCTCCTATTATGCGCTGGATATCACCGACCCGAACAACCCCATTCTCTTGTGGGAGTTCAGCGATCCGTTCCTGGGTTATTCCTACTCAGGGCCGGCGGTAATCCACAAGTGGGCCGTGCCTGGAAACAGCACCCTCAATCCGCCAACCCCCAACATCGGCAACAGGTATTACGTGATGTTTCTCTCCGGCCCGACGGAGGCCGACGACGGCAGCTCGATCCAGGACCTTCGGGCCTTCGTCCTCTCGCTTGACCCAACGACCCTGAAGATCGCAAGTGTCTATACGAAAGACTTCTCCGGCATCAACAACGGGTTCGGCGGAAGGCTTTTCACCCGGGGCCTGGATGTGACCGATCCTCCCGTGAACGGCCTCTCCGACCCGAGCGGATACACCGACTTCGTCTTTTTTGGATACGGCTACGCGCCGAGCGGCAAAACCGGCTCCTGGAAAGGCGGGATCGGAAAAGTGTGGACGGGCAACGCCAATCCGACCTTAGCCCTGAACCCGGCTGACTGGAATTGGGACGTAACCACCTACGCAAATCTCGCGCAACTGCCGATAACCGCACAGGTAGCTACCCAGACCTGTTTTACCAACCCGACGACCCACCTGCCGCAGTGGTATCTGTATGCCGGCACAGGGAGGTACTTTATGCCGCAGGACGCATACGGCTCGAACGGCCAGTCGAGCATAAATTACATAATGGGCATTCCCTTTACCTGCGATAATACCAACAGCAATTGCGGCAGCCCCAACCTGAACAGCCTGAATCAGAACAGCGACGCCTGTTCGGCCTTGCAAAGCGATGCGGGGAGCAATCTTTCCGGCGCCGGCTGGCAGCTCGACCTGGACACCCCTGATCCCAGCACGGGGTATCTCTATGAAAGAGTGGTGACCGACCCCACCACATCGGACGGAAACACCATCTATTTCACCACCTCGGAACCCACCTCCGACCCGTGCGGCTACGGAGGCCAGAGCCGCGTGTGGGGCCTCAACTGCGCAACCGGGGGCGCGATCGCCGATCAGACCTGTTCCGGATATGCTGTAGACACTTCCAAATACACGGGCAGCATTTTTCTTCAGACCTCGACCGGCGCAATCGAGGTCGTAAACGACCCGGGCGCGAACGGTGCGGGCTCGAGCGGCTCTTTTAACGGTAAACAAACCGTCTGGTACCAGGGCATGCCTCCCGAGTCCTCGCCTCAGAAGATCGGCCCATCCGGCAACAATACCGTCAGCGGCGGACAGCTGATACAATGGTACGAAAAATGAGCCAACGCGGATTCACCCTTGTTGAACTTATGGTGGTAGTGGCACTGATCGCACTTCTCATGGTATGGGGCATCCCCGCCTATTCGACGTGGAACTCCAGGCAAAATGTCGAAGGCGAGATCGGCCGGCTCTACAGCGATCTTCAATTCGCCCGAATGACCGCCTACAGCAACAAAAATCTCACCGGAATCTACTGGGGCGGAGGCACAAACCTCACCCAGTATTCCATAGAGACAAATACGAACACGGACGCCACCTCGATCGACGACCCCGCCGTCACCAAACCGCTCGGCGCTACGGTGAGCACGGGGAAATTCCCCATTACTGCGACGCAAAACCAGAAGAGCGTGAGTTTCGACGGCAGGGGACTCTTATACACCGGCGACACCAACGATCCCGCCACGCAGGTTACCTTTTACATCACTCCCAATTACGGGGCGGGAACCAATTGCGTGGCGGTTTCACTAACCAGCATAGTCTCAGGAAAATGGGATGGAACAAACTGCAACCCGTAATACCCGACGAAAACGCAAAGCCAGGGGGCGCAACCCGGGCGGGTTCACGCTGATCGAAGTGATGGTCGCCCTGATCATTCTGGCTATCGGCATGATGGTATCGACCATGGGCATCATGGCTGCGATCAACCAGGGCATGCTCGACCAATTGCGGAGCACTGCGATGAAAATCGGCCAGGAGCAGCTGGAGACGGCCAGAAACATGCCGTATAACAGCATACAAAATTACGCGTGGCCCCCGCAGATCAACCGGCAGGTAGAAAAGGCGAACGTGGCGTACGGCGTGCAAATGCAATTCACCCCTTCCGCCACAGGGGGCAACGCCAATCAGGACGCCCTCGTCCAGTTCACCATAACCTGGCAGTTTAAACCGCCCCTGGAAAATAGCGTTCACACCTACAAGTATGTGACACAGACAATCGTGAGGTCGGTGCAATGAGCGATAAGCGCGGCATGACCCTGGTTGAACTGATGGTAAGCCTTGCCATTGTCATGCTTATCGTGGCAACGGCGAGCGCGGCCTACATAAAGTTCCTGCTCAGCTACAAGACCCACAGCAGCATTTCCGAAAGCTATATGTCGAACCTGACCGGACTGGAGCTTTTGCGCTACGACATCGAGATGGCGGGATACGGGCTGCCGTCGAACACCAACGGAATCGCGTACACGGAGGCGGCTTCGGCCCATTACGGCGGCGACGCCAACCTACCCGACCCCTCCACTCTCAACGACACCGCTACCCCTGCCCCACGTGCGTTTGTCGTGGCCAAAAGCGCCAATGCGAACAATTCCGACATACTGGCGATAAAATCGACTCTCGCCAATTTGAACCCGACGAGCAAGAAATGGTCGATCATCACCTCGGCTCCGGCAGCAAGCGACGCCAGCCTGACAGTGGGCCCCAAGGTCAAACTGTGGGGCGGGACCGCCCTCGACCCGGTCATGGACTTCACCACCGGCGACAACATCATGGTGCTCGACAATAACGGCGTCCTGCAGTCTAACGCAGGCACCTGGTGCTACAGCTTCAATGCTTCGGCCCCCTACACCGGGTATTACAGCAACGCAACGGCTATAGCGCCCGGCGCCGGAGCGGACAAGGTCTATTACGTCTACGGTCTCGACAACTCCGCCGGTGCCCACGTGATGCCTTTCAACCGGGTCGATTACTTCCTCGCACCCACCACAAACAAGAGCTGCGCCGATTTTCCCAACGCCTTTGCGCTATACCGCGGCGTTGTCAACCAGGCGGACGGGTCGATACCCGCACCGGCGCCAGTGCTCATCGATTGTGTAAAAGACTTCCAGGTCGCCTTCGGCGTCAACCCGACCGGCAACCAGATCGTGTGGCAGTCCGACCTCAACCAGGAGAACGTCCCCTCAGGGGCGGGAGCGGGGGTGGCGATGACCGCCGCGCAGATTCAGCAGTATCTGCGGGAATTGAGGATCTATGTCATTTACCAGCAAGGGAGAGGCAAGATCAGCAAGTCGCCGGACTATGAGTTTTCGGGTTCTTTCAGCCCCGGCTCGGACCTCGTTCCCGCTCTGAATCTCAACGGCACTTGGACCCCCGCGGGCCAGGATGTCTATTATCACTGGAAAATGACCGAAATGGACGTTAAGCCCGTAAACCTGGTCAACCTGCTGGCCAGATAAAATGGACCAATGACAATGAAAACCGTGCTTGCAAACCAAAGAGGACTGGCCCTGATCACCACGATTATGCTGCTCGTACTGGCATTTGCGGTAGTGGCCATATTGCTGCGGCTCACCACCCGCCAGACCCAGATGGCCGGGCTCGAGCAGGGCTACACGACGGCGCTCGATGCGGCCAAAGCAGGCACCGACATGTTCATCACCTATGCCCAAAACTGCGCCACCACCTACGCCAGTAATCGACACGCCTGCGGCGGTCTGCCGGCGGCCTTCGGAGATGGAAACAGCTTCGTAAGCAATTGTTTGACATACAAGCTGAACTACCCCACTTTGACGTCCGCAGCAAACTGGATCTCGGACGGGTGTTCCGGCACCCTGCAGGAGCGGACCGACACCAACCCCGTCGACCACCCCGATATGACGCTCACTCTGAAAAATTCCACAACCGGTTACACAATCAACGTAAAAGTCATCGACACCTACATAGTGGGGAACACCAACCCGGCCTGCCCCAACGGCTGTTACTATTACACGGCCGTAGCGCGCTCCCAGATCAACGGATCCCCGGAACATGTCGATGTACAATTCATCTACCGCCTTCCCGTTCCCGGACCCTGAGGGGACTCGCAGCCGACACGCAACACCTTCTACAATTTTTGCCTGTGAAACGACGAAGGGACAAAATTCTCTTATCTATTTCCTGAAAATCTCCGATTTACCATTTGAAGAGATTCCCGCCAGGGTATGGCGCGAAAAAACAACCCGTCCAAGCGGATGAGTGGCAGGCCAAAAGATGCTGGATACGCTTTGCGAACTGATCATTGACGAACTGAAAACCTTATCCGCACACCGGCGCGCCATCTCCTCTTCCAGCTTGCATGAGGCGCTTTCGGGCAAGGCCGATGCGCTAAACGCCCTCATATCCCGGGAACATGTCGGTGCCCTGCAAAACGGCTATATCCGCATACTCGAAGAACTCGCCTGCTATCTGGCCCCTCTCCACAGGCAGAAGACCGTCGCGCTGATCGAAGACATTCGCAAAGCCACAAGGCTTGGCGAACTCTCTTCCCTGCTCGAGCGGATAATCCGGCTGCTGGAACAAGCCTATAGCGATTCTCTGGCAAAGAAGGAAACTCTTGAACACCTGCTGCTCGAGGTCGGAAACCTGCTGGCAGAACTGGAAAGTGAATCTCTCGCCCTGATCGAAGGCACAGAGCAGATTCAGCTCGCAAATGGACGGTTTACCGCTTTTATCCAAACGGAGATTACCGAACTCGAGAGCGCAACGCAATCCGCCGAGGACGTCCAGGCGATACGAGAGGTTTTGCGCGCGAGGCTTCACACTATAAGGACCGCCCTCGAGGCCAAAAAAGCCGAAGACCGGGCGAAAAAGAATACCTTTGAGTCTACCATACAAAATCTGCACAACAACCTGAAGCAAATGCAAAGCAAGGTCGAACGTAGCCAGAAACAAAAAAAACTCCTCGAACACGAAGCCCTCCAGGACCCCCTCACCGGGATCGCAAACCGTAGGGTTTTGGAACGTCAGATCCGAAAGGAAATAAAACAGTACAGGCGGGGGGAGACCCTGTTTTCGGTGATTTTCATCGATATCGACGACTTCAAAACGATCAACGACACCTATGGACACCGAGTAGGCGACAAGTGCCTGCAGAGCCTTGTCGGCAGAATCAAGCAGGTCCTTCGGGAAAAGGATCTGGTCGCCCGCTACGGCGGCGACGAGTTCGTCATTCTTTTGACGGATACCGCGCGAAACACCGCCCACCTGGTCGCAGACAAACTTGCAAGTGCAATTTCGAAAACGTGTTTCATCTACAGGGACACGGAAATACAACTTTCGGTAAGCATCGGACTCACACAGGTCGAGGAAAACGACTACAACCCCGAGGAGATCATCGCGCGGGCCGATTCGGCCCTTTACGAAGCCAAACATCAGGGCAGGGATTGCATCGTGGTGAGTTAGGGGATTTAGCAGACGAGTCGGGCGGCTGGTTTCATAAATCCCCCCTGCCCCCCTTTGCTAAAGGGGGGGAATGGCCACTCGCCCCGTTGACTCCTCCCCCCGATTGGAGTACCCCAGGCGGATTTAGCGATGCTACGCACCGTGCTCGCGTTATTGCAAAAGTATGCAGCTCCGGTACGTACGCGAGATTGTCAGTTTGAAAAGGGGGGAATACGGCTCAGTCTGACCGAGCGAATCGGTCGGATGGATGGAGGCCAGTCGGGCACAACCGGCAGACCCCGTCTCGCGACGGGGTCACACGTTTTTTGCGAAGGTATCGTCACACCCGGGGAAAAGGCTATTCGGCCTTTGCGGGCGCATCCGTCTTACGCGGCTTTTTCGCCTTCTTGGGAGCCCTGGAGGCGCCTTCGGATACCAGTTCCAGCATGCACATCGGGGATGCATCCCCGCGCCGGAACCCTACCTTGACGATTCGCGTATAGCCCCCGCGACGATCGCGATATCTCTCGGCGAGCTCATCGAACACCTTGTAGACGACCTTTTTTTCGCGAATGATTGCGAGGGCACGCCTCCGCGAATGCAGATCCCCGTTTTTGCCCAGCGTGATCATCCACTCGGCCCACCGGCGCATTTCCTTGGCCCTGGGGACCGTGGTGTAGATCCGCTCCTGGCTCAGAAGCGAGGTAACCATATTCCGAAACATGGCAACGCGATGGCTCGTCGACATGTTGAGTTTTCTGCCCGATACTCCGTGGCGCATGGATTATTCCTGTTCCTTTCTTCTCTGCTCGATTTCATCCCGGCGGGGGAAGTTATCGATTTTCATTCCCAGAGAAAGTCCCATTTCGGCGAGGATCTCTTTGATCTCATTTAGCGACTTGCGACCGAAGTTCTTGGTCTTGAGCATTTCCTGCTCGGTCTTCTGAACGAGTTCGCCGATATGACGGATATCTGCGTTTTTCAAACAGTTTGCCGACCGGACGGAAAGCTCCAGCTCGTCAACGCTGCGGAAGAGGTTTTCGTTGAAGGCAGGCTCGAGTCGGATTTCCTCCTCTTGCGCCTCGACTTCCTCTTCGAAATTGATGAAAACGGAGAGCTGATCCTTCAAGATCTTGGCGGCGTAGGCAAGCCCGTCCTCCGGCTTAACGCTGCCATCCGACCAGATCTCCATGGTCAGCTTGTCATAGTCGGTGATCTGGCCAACGCGCGCCTGTGTCACCGTGTAGCTCACCTTGCGTATCGGCGAAAAAACCGCGTCGATGGGAATGGTTCCGATCGCCTGGTTTTCATCGATATTTTTCTCCGCGGGCACATAACCCTTGCCCTGCTGAACGGTGAGCTCCATCCGCAGCTTCGCATCCCGGGCAAGAGTGCAGATATGGAGGTTCGGATTGAGGACCTCGATCATTGCCCCTGTCTGGATGTCCCCGGCGCAGACCCTGCCTTCCCCCTGCTTTTCGATCACCACCCGGCGAGACGTCAATTCCCCGTCAACCCTGAAGCGAACCTCCTTAAGGTTGAGTATGACATCGGTCACATCTTCCAAAACGCCGGGAATGGTGGAGAACTCGTGCAAAACGCCGTCAATCTTGACACTGGTGATGGCCGCCCCCTGGAGCGAGGAGAGCAACACCCTTCGGAGTGCATTGCCCAAGGTGGTGCCAAAACCACGTTCCAAGGGTTCACACTCGAATTTGCCGTGGGTGCTCGGCTCTTTTGTCTCGACTTCCAAGCGCTTCGGTTTAATAAGCTCGCGCCAGTTCTTTTGCATGTTTTATCCTCATAGAAAAGACATCACCACAGGCCCCCCCATCCCGGCCCCTGACCAGACAACAAGATGCGCCACGCACCCTGCACCCCGCCAGCACTCCCCGGAATACCTGTAAGCGGCAAGCTTTCTTGTTTACTTCGAGTAAAATTCGACCACCAATTGTTCCTGAACCGGCAGGTTCATCTCCTCACGGGCAGGATAGGCCCGGAAAGTGCCCTCGAATTTGGAGGCATCCAGATCCAGCCAGGCGACCACACCCCTTCGAGGCAGAGCCCCGATAGCCTCGTTTATGACCTGAAGATTGCGGCTGCCCTCAGCCACCACAATCCGGTCCCCGGGCCTCAGAAGAAAGGAAGGAATGTCTACTTTTCTGCCGTTCACCTGAAAGTGGCCATGACGGACCAGCTGTCTCGCCTGCGACCGTGAATTGGCAAAACCCAGGCGATAGACCGTGTTGTCGAGCCTTCTTTCCAGTTCGACGAGGAAGTTGGTGCCCGTGACGCCCTTGCGCCGGTCCGCCTCTTCGAAATAGCTCTCGTACTGCTTTTCAAGCAACCCGTAGATCCGCTTGATTTTCTGCTTTTCACGCAACTGGACGCCGTAGTCGGAAAGCTTGCCCCTGTTTTGGCCATGCTGTCCCGGTGGGTAATTGCGCCTCTCGATTGCGCACTTATCCGAGTAACATCGGTCGCCCTTGAGATAGAGCTTCATCGTCTCGCGACGGCAAAGTCTGCATTGCGGTTCGGTATATCGAGCCAAATTGCTCCTCCTGAGGCGGTCATCCCGCCCGTTTGCCCGCCGGCTACGCAGGCCATCAAAAACAAGTGATATGTGAACAGTGATGAGTGAACAGTGAATCTGTTTCATACTCACCGCTCACTGCTCACCGTTCACTGCTCACAAAATACAAGGAATGAGCGGCCAGCGAACAGATTTCCTGTTCACCGCTCACTGTTCACTGCTCACCCAATTACACCCGACGCCTTTTGGGAGGCCTGCAGCCGTTGTGCGGAATCGGCGTAACATCCTTGATGAAGGTGATATTGAAGCCGGCTGCCTGGAGCGCACGCAACGCCGCCTCGCGCCCCGATCCCGGCCCCTTCACATACACCTCGATATTTTGTACCCCGTGTTCCTGGGCCTTCTTGCCCGCTATCTCGGCGGCCACCTGCGCCGCAAAGGGCGTGCTCTTGCGCGAGCCCTTGAAGCCCTGGCTCCCCGCACTCGACCACGAGATCGCGTTGCCGCTCACATCGGTGATCGTGATGATCGTATTGTTGAAGGTCGAGCGAATGTGCGCTATCCCGTTAAGGATGTTCTTACGCTCTTTTTTCTTGGTTCTGGGTGCAGCCTTCTCTTTTGCCATATCACACCTTTATGCTTTCTTTCGCTTGCCCATGACGGAACGGCGCGGCCCCTTACGAGTTCGGGCATTGGTATGCGTGCGCTGCCCGCGCACCGGAAGCCCCCGGCGATGCCTCAGCCCACGGTAGCACCCCAGGTCCATGAGGCGCTTGATGCTCATCGAAACCTCGGAGCGCAAATCGCCTTCGACCTTGAAATGGGAATCGATGACCTGCCGGATCTCGTTGACCTGGGCATCGGTCAGATCGTCGCTTTTGATATCGCCGCTGATGCCGGCAAGACTGAGCACTTTGAGGGCCGTAGGTCTGCCGATCCCGTAGATGTAGGTCAGGGCGATTTCGATGCGCTTGTTTTTAGGTAAATCGATACCTGCGATACGTGCCAATGTCCTGCTCCTCTATAAGTGCAGAAGCGAGAGGGGAAAAGCTCTGTTGCCGCTGCTCTGCGCCCCGGGCTTCCACATTTTTCTCAGCCCTGGCGCTGCTTGTGCCGGGGGTTTTCGCAAATCACCCTCACGGTGCCGTGGCGGCGAATGATCTTGCACTTCCTGCAAATACGTTTAACCGATGCCCGCACTTTCACTTTGGAGATTCCTTTCCACAGGCCGGCGCCGCCAAAAGCCCCTAGGCTTTGGACCTGTACGTGATACGGCCCCGGGTCAGATCATAGGGAGACAATTCCACCGTCACCTTATCTCCGGGAAGAATCCGAATGAAGTGCATCCTCATCTTTCCGGAAATATGAGCCAGAATTCGATGGCCATTGGGAAGCTCGACGCGGAACATCGCGTTGGGAAGAGTTTCAACAACGGTTCCTTCGACTTCAATAGCATCCTCTTTAGCCATAGGCGGAATTCTCCAGATCAATTTTCGAACTTGAAAGTATAAATTACCCGTACAGTTTTGTAAACCTGTTTTTTCGGGGCGTCAGAATGCGCGGACCGTTGTCGGTCACCGCGATGGTGTGCTCGAAATGGGCAGAGAGTTTTCTGTCCCGAGTCACCGCCGTCCACTGGTCTTCCAACACCACCACATCGGGCTCCCCGACATTGATCATCGGCTCGATGGCCAGCACCATCCCGGGCTTCAGGCGCACGCCTCTGCCCGGAGGTCCGTAATTGGGAACCTGCGGACTTTCGTGCAGATGCTGCCCGATACCATGGCCGACGAACTCCCTCACTACCGAATAGCCCCGCGCTTCCACATAGTCCTGGATGGCATGCGAGATATCCGAGACCCGATTGCCCGCGACCGCTTTGGAGATCCCCTCGTAGAGGCACTCCTCGGTCACCGTACAAAGCTTCACGGCGCTCTCGGAAATCTGCCCGACCGGCACGGTGAGCGCAGCGTCGCCAAAGTAGCCGTCCATAACGACCCCGAAGTCCAGGCTTATGATGTCCCCGCCCTTCAGGCGACGATGCCTGGACGGCATTCCGTGGACGACCTCTTCGTTGACCGAGGCGCAAAGGGCGTAAGGGTAGCCGTGATACCCCTTAAACGCGGGCTTGGCGCCCTTTTTTACCGCCAGCTCCTCGCTGATCGCATTGAGGTCCAGGGTCGTTACTCCCGGCTTGATATGTTCGACCAGCCGCTCGAGTATCTCGGCAACGACAGCACACGAGGCCCTGATCTTCTCAATTTCGGCTCTGGAGCGTAGAATTATCAATCGAACCGTCCGAACTCAGTGAAACAGTGAACGGTGAACAGCGAACAGCCAATCCGTTCCCTTATCACCATTCACCGTTCCCGGAAAATAGTGGTCCCCAAATTACCCGAGGACCGAGGTGATGCGCTTCAAGATATCATCCATTTTGCCCACACCGTCTATGCGGCGGAGCTTCCCCTGGCCGGTATAGTAGTCGATAAGCGGCTTGGTCTGCGCCTCGTAGGTCTCAAGCCTCGACTTCACGGTAGCCTCATTGTCATCGGATCTCTGGTAGAGCTCGCCGCCACATTTGTCACAGACCCCTTCCTTTTTCGGGGGATCGAACATGACGTGGAAACCGGCCCCGCAGGCGCGACAGGTTCTGCGGCCGGTAAGCCGACCCATGAGCTCGGAGTTGGGCACTTCGACGCTTACTACATGGTCGATTTTCTGCCCCAGGCCACCCAGGATGGAGTCAAGTTCTTCGGCCTGCGCCACGGTTCTGGGGAATCCGTCGAGCATGTAGCCCTTGGAAGCATCGGGCTTTTGAATACGTTCCTTCACCAGACCGATAACCACGGAATCCGGAACCAGACCTCCGGCATCCATGTACTTTTTGGCCTCGAGACCAAGCGGAGTCCCCTCTTTGAGCGCAGCGCGAAGCATGTCGCCCGTTGAGACCTGCGGGATATGGTACTTTTCCACGAGACGTTTCGCCTGAGTGCCCTTGCCGGCCCCCGGCGGTCCGAGCAAAATGATGTTCATCGTTTCCCTCCGCAAAATAGTGATAGTGACTGGTGATTAGTGATTAGAAAAAAGCACCCGCCAACCAATCACGAGCCACTAATCACTAATCACTGAACCTTTAACGCCTTCCCCTGGCGCGGCCGTTTTTCAAAAATCCCTCGTAATGGCGCGAGAGCATGTGGGCCTCGATCTGGGACATGGTGTCCATCGCAACGCCGATGACGATGAGCAGGGCGGTGCCCCCGAAATAGAAGGGGACGCCGAACCTTTCAATGAGGACTGTCGGAAGAACACAGACGGCCGAGACATAGATCGCGCCGCCAAGAGTGATACGGCTCAGGACCTTGTCGAGATAATCCGATGTGGGCTTTCCGGGCCGAATGCCGGGGATGAATCCCCCGTATTTTTTCATGTTGTCCGCCACGTCCACCGGGTTGAAGACGATGGCCGTATAGAAAAAGGCGAAGAAGATGATAAAGGCGACGAAGAGCACAATATAGAGCCAGTGGCCGGGCGCGATCATCTGCGCAACCGACTGCACCCACGGAATCTTGATAAAGTTTGCGATCGTAGCCGGGAACATGATGATCGAGGAGGCGAAGATCGGCGGGATGACTCCCGAGGTATTGATCTTTAGCGGAATATGGGTGTTCTGGCCCCCATACACCCGCCTGCCTACGACTCGTTTGGCATACTGCACGGGCACCCGTCTTTCGCCCCGCTCCATAAAAACGATGAAGGCGCACACCGCAAGCATCAGCACGCCAATGGCGGTAAGCGTAAAGATGCTCATTCCGCCGGCTCGTACGAGCCTTGCCGAATCATAGATGGCCGAGGGCATGCGGCTCACAATCCCCGCATAAATGATGAGCGAGATGCCGTTTCCGATGCCGAACTCGGTGATCTGCTCCCCCAGCCACATGAGGAAGGCCGTTCCGGCCGTAAGCGTCAAAACGGTCAAAAGGCGAAAGCCCCAGCCGGAGAGCAGCACCAGCGGGACGCCGCCGGGCGCCTGTTGGCTGCTGATACCCACCGCGATGCCAAAACCCTGCACGGCGCTCAGCACAACGGTGCTGTAGCGTGTGTACTGTGTGATCTTCTTTCGGCCCGCCTCGCCTTCCTTGCTCAATTTTTCAAGACTGGGAACAACAACGGTCAACAGCTCCAGGATGATCGAAGCGCTGATGTAGGGCATGATCCCCAGAGCGAAGATGGAGAACTGACTGAGCGCACCGCCGGCAAACATGTCGAACAGGCCCAGAAGCGTGCCCCTGGCAGCATTGAAGTAGGCCTGCAGGGCCACGGTGTTGATATAAGGAGTCGGGATGTAGCACCCCAGACGATAAACCGCAAGGAGCAGCAGGCTGATAAGAATACGTCTCTTTAGTTCGGGAATTCTCCCTATGGACGAAAAGCCGCCTAGCACCTGTTAATTTCCTTCCGTGGCCGAAATGAATTCGACTTTTCCGCCCGCCGCTTCCATTTTTTGCACTGCGGATGCGGAGGCTTTGTGAACGACAATCGTCACCGGCCGGGTGATCTCGCCTCCCCCCAGGAGTTTTACCGGGAGGTGCGTTTTGCGCAAGAGGCCCGTAGCGATCAGATCGGTGAGCGCGACCTGGCTGCCTTCCGGAAACCGGTCGAGATCGCCGACGTTTATCACCGAAAACGCCTGTTTAAAGATGTTTGTGAAACCGCGTTTGGGAATTCGGCGTTGGAGGGGCATCTGACCGCCTTCAAACCAAGGGGGCGTGCCGCCTCCGGAGCGGGACTTCTGTCCCTTGGTGCCTTTTCCGGCCGTCATTCCCTGGCCCGAACCCGATCCGCGGCCCAGTCGCTTCGTATTTTTTTTCGCTCCGCGCGGCGGAGCGAGCTCTCCGAGTCTCATCTATTACCCCTGTTTTTCCTCGACCTTTACCAGGTGAATAACCTTCCTGATCGCCCCGAGCACCTGCGGGGAACTGTACAGGTTTACGGGCCTGTGCATCTTCGTAAGCCCAAGGGCGCGCAACACCTTGCGGTGCTTTTCCGGCCGCCCTATGGGACTTCTCACCAGACTGACCTGAATCGGCTTTACCATATCCATCACCCTGAAAATCCCGCGCCACCGTCAACCGGAGCGCCTTACGAGGTCTGAGCTTCCTCCAGGACGTTCTTCCCTCTGGTTTTTGAGACCTTCTCGACACTGCGAAGCCTCTTCAACCCCTCCACGGTCGCCTTGACGACGTTGTGAGGGTTTCGCGAGCCAACGCACTTTGTCAGTATATCATGAATTCCAGCCGCTTCCATGATGGCCCTGACAGCCCCGCCGGCGATAACGCCCGTACCGGGGGAGGCCGGCTTCAAAATGACCGAGGAGGCCCCGAATTTTCCGAGCACTTCGTGCGGAATCGTGGTTAGTTTGAGCGGCACCTCGACCATGTTTCTCTTGGCCGATTCCATACCCTTGCGTATGGCTTCGGGCACCTCGTTGGCTTTGCCCAAGCTGTATCCGACCTTGCCGCTACCGTCTCCCACGACCACAATGGCGCTAAAGGAAAAACGGCGACCGCCTTTTACGACCTTGGCCACACGGCTGATATGGACCACTTTATCAATCATCTGGAGCTGGCTGGATTCAACCGCTATCAATGTAAATGCCTCCGATCCTGATAAGGATTAAAAATCGAGACCCTGCTTTCGAGCCGCATCGGCGAGAGCCTGAATTCGCCCGTGATAAATGAAACCGTTGCGGTCGAAGACCACCCGGGCGATACCTTTTTCCATCGCCATGCGCGCGATCAGTTCCCCAACGCGCCCGGCTGCCCCCACTTTGCCGCTCACCGCACCCATTTCCTTGTATGCAGGACAAAGCGTGGAGGCCGAAACCAGGGTCACACCGGTCACATCGTTAATAATCTGAGCGTACATATGCTTATCGCTGCGGAAAACCGTAAGCCTCGGACGCTCCTCGACGCCTTCGATCTTTTTGCGTATTCTTTTCTTGCGTCTCAGCCGAGCCGTATAGCGCGGATTAGTCGATCCTGATGCCATTTTGAGCTTCCTCCGACTCTATTTCTTCGAACCGGTCTTACCGACCTTGCGATGCACATGTTCGCCCGAATAGCGAATGCCCTTGCCCTTGTAAGGCTCAACGGGCCTCAGGGCGCGGATGCGCGCAGCGGTCTCCCCCAATATCTCGTTATCGATCCCCTCGAGCCGGACGACATTGGATCTATCCACACTGGCACTGATGCCTTGGGGCAGATCAAACTGCACCGGGCGCGAATACCCCAGGTTGAGATTTAAGGTGTTTCCCTGTACCTCGGCCCGGTA
Organism: Deltaproteobacteria bacterium; assembly: GCA_021813685.1. Classification (GTDB taxonomy): domain Bacteria; phylum Desulfobacterota; class Syntrophobacteria; order Syntrophobacterales; family Syntrophobacteraceae; genus SbD1. The sequence goes on from JAKAJS010000111.1 coordinate 20,058, forward strand.
GCCCGTCCCCTGTATCTCGAGACCTTTGACGAATCCTTCGCTCACACCCTTGACCATATTGTTGACAAGGGCGCGGACCAGGCCGTGCGTCGAGCGCGATTGCTTCGAATCGTCCCGTCGCAGAAACCTCACGGTTTCCTTGCTGATATCGACATCGATACCGGCAGGAAGCGTCCTTAGAAGCGTTCCCTTGGGGCCTTTGACCGTGAGGGCCAACCCTTCCAGGCTTACTTCCACCCCTTTCGGTAGGCCAATGGGCAACTTACCCACCCGTGACATGCCGTTGCTCCTTTAGATGCGGAAGCGAGAAGCGGGGAGCGGGAAGCGGGAAGATCGCGCTCTCGCTTCTTGCTGTTTGCTTCTTGCTTCGCCGTTAATCGGGAGTCGGGCCGGGGGACGCAGAAACTCACCTTCCTGCTTCACGCTTCCCGCTTCCCGCTTCTGTTCCTCTACCACAGGGCGACAAGCACCTCGCCGCCAATGCCTTCGCTGCGGGCCTGCCTGTCGGTCATGACGCCCTTCGAGGTGGAAAGGATGGAGACTCCCATGCCGTTCATCACCCGCGGAATCTCTTCATGCCCCACATAGACGCGCCGTCCGGACTTACTGATCCGCTTGGCTCCGGCCAGTGCGCCTTCGCGGCCATCTCCGTACTTGATATTGACACGGAGAATGCCCTGTTTTTCGTCCCGTATGAACTTGAAATTCTTTATGAACCCCTCTTCCTTGAGGATGCGGCAAAGGCTCGCCTTCATCCGCGAAGCGGGAATATCCACCTTGTCAAAACGCGCCTTTTGCGCATTGCGGATGCGATTGATGAAATCGCCTATCGGGTCCGATACATTCATTTCCTGGTCTCTCCTCAGGTCCTACCAGCTAGCCTTGACAACTCCGGGAAGTTCGCCCTTGAGCGCCATGGACCGGAAGCAGATGCGGCAAATTCCGAACTTGCGGATGTAGGCACGAGGACGGCCGCACACCGGGCACCGGTTATAAGAGCGCGCCTTGAATTTGGGACTAGCCTTCGCTTTTGCAATCAGTGACTTCTTAGCCAAAGGGCCTCCTTGTCATTTCCTGAACGGCATGCCCATGAGGGCAAGAAGCGTTCTCGCCTCATCGTCCGTCCCGGCAGTCGTAACTATTGTGATATTCATCCCCTTGATCTTGTCTATCTTGTCATAGTCGATTTCAGGGAAAATAATGTGTTCCTTGATCCCGAGGGTGTAATTGCCCCTGCCGTCAAGGGCTTTGGAGGAGACCCCCCGAAAATCGCGTACGCGCGGCAGGGCAACGTTTACGAGTTTATCGAAAAACTCGAACATGCGATCCCCGCGCAAGGTGACCATACACCCGATGGGCATTCCTTTTCTCAGCTTGAAGGCGGCGATGCTGCTGCGCGCCTTGGTAATGACCGGCTTTTGCCCGGAGATCTGCGCGAGTTCGGCGGTGGCCGAATCGAGGATCTTCACGTTCTGGATCGCCTCTCCAAGGCCCATGTTGAGGATGATCTTGGTGATCCTCGGGATCTGCATGGGGCTCTTGTACCGGTATTGCTCTTTTAGCTGAGGAACCACTTCCTCATTGTACTTGTTTCGCAGTGCTGACATTACACCTCCATTGCCGCCTTTCGCGGTGGACGCCGCCGCACCCGGGGGCCCAAGAAAGAGCGGGGAAAACCCGTGCTCCCGCCTCGAAGCCCCCTCTACGGCCTAGTCGATGACTTCCTTGCACTTCTTGCAAAAACGCACCTTTTTCGCGTCATCGAGCACTCGATAGCCCACCCGGGTCGGGTCCGTGCACTTGGAACAAATCAACATGAGATTACTCATCTCGATAGGGGATTCCTTCTCCAGGATGCCCCCCTGCCTTGCCTGCTCACTGGGACGAAGATGGCGCTTGACCATATTGAGCTTTTCCACTATGGCGCGCCCCTTCTTGGGGATGATCCGCAAAACTTTGCCGGTCTTCCCCTTATCTTTTCCGGCGATCACTTTCACCGTATCGTTTTTCTTTATCGCATAACTCTCGTGCTTCATCGCATCGACCCTCTCTAAAGAACCTCAGGAGCAAGCGAAATGATCTTCATGAACTGCCGGGCGCGCAGCTCCCTTGCGACCGGTCCGAAGATGCGGGTGCCGATGGGCTCCCTCGAGGCATTGATCAGCACCGCAGAGTTGTCGTCGAATTTAATATAGGAGCCATCGGGGCGACGGACCTCCTTTTTGGTTCGAACGACAACGGCCTTCAGCACATCGCCCTTTTTGACCTTCGCGTTGGGAATGGCTTCCTGGACCGACACGACAATGATGTCGCCAACCGTAGCGTATCGCCTGCGCGTGCCGCCGAGGACCTTGATGCAATAGAGCCGCTTTGCCCCCGAATTGTCAGCGGCGTTAAGTTGAGTTTCCGCCTGAATCATCTCTTACTCCCAATGGTATCGCACATTTCTGGTTGCTAGTCGTTAGTCGCGAGTCGCTGGAGCCGAGCAACAGCCACTCCCGGACAGCGATGGGCACAAAAGAGCCCCCGCAAGCACGCCCGCTCCGATACGATCCCGGCTAAAAGGCCGCCTTCTCCAGCACCTTCACAACCAGCCAGCGCTTTTCCTTGCTGATGGGCCGGCTTTCCTCGATCAGCACCTGGTCGCCGATTTGGCAGGCGTTCTGCGGGTCGTGGGCCTTGAACGTATTTCTGCGACGAACATACTTGCGGTAGCGGCCTTCCTGGATAAGCCGTTCGACTCTCACCACCACGGTCTTGTCCATCTTGTTGCTCATAACTTTTCCGACACGAGTTTTTCTGGTAGACTTAAGCTCTTCCATTGTTTTTCCCTACCCCTGTTCTCCCGACTTTTTGTCCATTTCCGACAAAACCGTGAGTATCCGCGCTATATCTTTTCTGTTCTTCGGGAGTTGGGCGGTATTGTCCAGTTGCCCGGTCGCCTTCTGAAACCTGAGGTTGAAGGAGGCTTCCCGGATCTCCTTGAGCTTTCCGATCAACTCGTCTTTTGTCATATCCCGCAGTTCGCCAGCCTTCATAGTATATCCGTCCTCGATACAAAGCGTGTGGGCAGCGGCAGCTTATGGGAGGCAAGACCCAACGCCTCACGGGCAACCGCTTCGGTTACGCCCTTTATTTCGTACAAGACCCTGCCGGGCCGGACGACGGCCATCCATCCTTCCGGGGAGCCCTTTCCTTTACCCATGCGGGTTTCAGCGGGCTTCTTCGTGAAGGGCTTATCGGGGAAGATGCGTATCCACACCTTGCCGCCACGCTTGACGTGACGGGTGATGGCGATACGGGCAGCCTCTATCTGCCGGGAGGTAAGATAGCCGCACTCAAGAGCCTTGAGCCCGAAGTCCCCGAAGCTCACCTCGCTACCGCGAATGGCAGTGCCTCGCATGCGGCCCTTTTGTACTTTTCGAAATTTAACCCTTTTGGGAGCTAACATTGCAATTCTCCGAATTGAGTGAAGAGTGAACAGTGAAGAGTGAGGAGAAAACGAGCGCCCTCACTGCTCACTGTTCACCGTTCACTGCTCACTAATCAGGCAGCACTTCGCCCTTAAAAATCCAGACTTTGACGCCGATAATGCCGTAGGTCGTACGGGCAAGGGCCGTGCCGTAATCGATATCGGCGCGCAGCGTGTGCAGAGGCACCCTGCCCTCGCGGTACCATTCCCTGCGTGCCATTTCCGCCCCGCCAAGCCGACCGGCGGAGGCGACCCTCACGCCCTTGGCCCCGAATTTGAGAGCCGAGCTGACCGCACGTTTCATGGCACGGCGAAAGGCGACGCGTCTGACGAGCTGTAGGGCGATATTTTCGGCGACAAGCGTTGCGTCGAGTTCGGGACGGCGCACTTCCTGAATATCGATCAGGACTTCCCGCTTGAACCTGCGTTCGAGGTCTCGTCGCAGCACCTCGATTTCGGCGCCCTTCTTACCGATAACAATCCCGGGCCGGGCCGTGTGGATCCGGATCTTCACCTTGTTGGCGGCCCGCTCGATCTCCACCTTGGAGATGCCGGCGTGAAACAGCCGTTCCTTTATGTAATCGCGGATCTGACGATCCTCGAAGACCAGCTTCGAATAGCCCCTGGTTGCGAACCATTTCGAATCCCAGGTCTTAAGGACTCCCAGCCGGAACCCTGTCGGATGAACTTTCTGTCCCAAACGTCACCTCCATGAGTGCGTACGCAAAAAGCCGTTTTTCGCCGCGCTTCTTGCCCCCGCTTCCCGCTTCCAATAATTCTATTTCTTCTCGTCCAAAACTACCGTAATGTGGCTCGAGGGCTTGATGATCGGGGTGGCCCTGCCCATGGCCCGAGGACGAAACCTCTTGAGACGGGGGCCCTGATCGACCGTTATCGCTTTGATATACAACTTGTCGAGCTCGCCCACTTCCCTGTTTTCCACGTTGGCCATAGCCGAGCGCAACACCTTGGTGATGAGGCGCCCGCTCTTTTTGGGAGTGAATCGCAGCAGCACCAACGCATCATCGACTTTTTTGCCCCGCACCATATCGGCCACAAGACGAGCCTTCTGCGAGGAAACCCGCAGATATTTGGCAACAGCTCTCACTTCCATTATTTCTTCCCTTTCACTTTGGTCTTCTTGTCACCGGCATGGCCGTGAAAGGTCCTGGTCGGAGAGAACTCGCCCAGCTTGTGCCCCACCATATTCTCGCTCACGAACACGGGGATGAACTTCTTTCCATTGTGCACGGCGAGGGTAGCACCCACAAACTCAGGCAGAATAGTCGATCTGCGCGACCAGGTCTTGATCACCTTGCGATCGCCAACGTCTTTGGCTTTGGCGACCTTGTCGAACAGGGATTGGTCAACGAACGGGCCTTTTTTTAATGACCGAGGCACCTTATCCTCCTACTTCCGGCGATGGATTATGAACTTGTCGCTAGGCTTTGCCGTACGCGTGCGATACCCCTTGGTCGGAATACCCCAGGGGGTACACGGATGACGCCCACCCGAGCTTCTGCCCTCGCCGCCACCCATCGGGTGGTCTACGGGGTTCATCGCAACGCCGCGCACATGGGGCCTTTTGCCCGCCCAACGCGTCCGCCCGGCCTTGCCCAAAGAAACATTTTCATGGTCTATGTTGCCAACCTGCCCGACGGTAGCCTTACATTCCACCGATATCATGCGCATCTCGCCGGAAGGCATGCGAAGGGTCGCATATTTACCCTCCCGGGCAATCAGCTGCGCGCTCGAACCGGCCGAGCGGGCCAACTGGCCGCCTTTTCCCGGGCGCATCTCGATATTGTGCACAACCGCCCCGAGCGGCAGGTTAATGAGCTTGAGGCAGTTTCCCGGTTTAATATCGGCTTCCGGACCGGTCATCAGTCGGTCGCCCACCTTCATGCCCACAGGGGCAAGGATGTAGCGCTTCTCCCCGTCCGCGTAATGGAGCAAAGAGATATTGGCCGACCGGTTGGGGTCGTACTCGATGGTGGCTACCTTTGCGGGAATGCCTTCCTTGTCGCGCTTGAAGTCGATCACGCGGTAGAGTCTTTTGTGGCCCCCCCCGCGCTGCCAGGCGGTAACCCGGCCGGCGTTGTTTCGGCCGCCCGATTTACGCAAAGGCTCGACCAGACTCTTCTCGGGCCTGTCCGCCGTAATTTCTTCGAAGGTGGCGTAGGTTTGAAAGCGGCGGCCCGCTGATGTCGGCTTGACTTTTCTGATACTCATACCTGTCTTCCTCTGAAAAGTGAGCAGTGAAGAGTGAAGAGTGAACAGACAGACTCCGGTCACTGCTCACTGTTCACTGTTCACCGATTTCTAGACGCCTTCGAAAAACTCCACCCGCTGTCCGGCCTTGATCGTGACCACGGCCTTTTTCCAGTCGGACATCTTGGTGAACTTGCGGCCGACCCGCTTCAATTTGCCCTTCATGTTCAAAGTGGCAACATCGAGCACGTTCACCTTGAAGATCGTCTCCACCGCCTCTTTGATCTCGATCTTGTTGGCGTTGCGGTCTACCTGAAAGAAAAGCTTGTTTCTCAAATCCTTTTCGGTAGTGCTCTTCTCGGTGACAAGGGGCCTTTTCAATATGCTGTAGGTCTTCGGGCTCATACCAACGCCTCCTCGATCCTGCCGACACACTCCCTGCTAAGAATCACCGCGCGGTAGTCGAGCAGGTCGTAGACGTTTAGACCCTCCGAGCGCATCACCTTCACATTGGGAATGTTGCGGGCGGATTTTTCAATGATTTCATCGGGCCCCGGAAGCACGACCAGGGTTTTTCCCAACTCGAAGCGAGCGAGCAGCGAAACGAAGTCCTTCGTGCGAATCGCCTCCAATTTCAACTCGTCGATCACCGTAAAGCTCTCGTCGAGTACCTTCTGGCTAAGAGCCATCTTGAGGGCAAGCCGACGCACCTTTTTGGGTACGCGCATCTCGTAGTCCCGCGGCTGCGGCCCGTGAATCGTACCGCCTCCGCGCCATACGGGAGAGCGGCTCGTCCCGGACCGGGCGCGCCCGGTGCCCTTTTGGCGCCAGGGCTTTTTGCCACCGCCGGAAACCTCACTTCGCCCCTTGGTCTTCGCGGTGCCCGCACGGCGCTTCGCCAACTGATACACCACGACCTCGTGCAGCACATGACTCTTTACAGGCACCCCGAACACCGAATCACTGAGCTCGAGTTGCCCCGTCACTTCTCTTGCCAGGTTATATACATCCACTGTAGGCATCGATAATCCCCACGAATCTTCGCTTTTGCCCTGATACTCGGGCCATTTACCTTTTACCGCGCACGGTTGGTCTTGCGCAGAATCACGATCCCGTTTTTCGAACCGGGCACCGCACCGTGGATCAGCAAAAGATTGCTCTCCGGACGAACGTCGACGACCCTGAGATTCAAAACGGTCGTGCGCTTGTTGCCCTTCTGTCCGGGCATTTTCTTGCCCTTGATCACGCGTCCGGGATAGGTCGCCATACCGGTCGAACCCGGCTCTCGCACGTTTTTGGACCCGTGACCGTCCGGGCCCCGGCTAAACCTCCAACGCTTGATCGTTCCGGCGTATCCCTTGCCCTTGCTTTTGCCGATAATATCGACCCGATCGCCAATCTGGAACAGATCGGCGAGCACCTGGTCACCGGGGTTGTGTTCCGACGGGTTTTCGGCCGGAACTTCCCGCAGGACCTCGAAATAGCCCTTACCCACCTTGTCCAGATGACCCTTTTCCGGGCGGGTGACGCTCTTGGCCTTTTTGGTCCCGAAACCGATCTGAAGCGCGGCATAGCCGTGCTTTTCAACCGTTTTCACCTGGGTCACCGTACAAGGCCCCGCCTGCACCAGCGTTACCGGATAGACCGAACCGTCCCCGGCAAAAATCTGGGTCATGTCAAGTTTGCGTCCTATAATTGACGTAATCATGAGCTGCTGCTTTCTTTCACCCGGACCTCGTCCGAAGTCCTAAAGCTTGATTTCAACATCCACACCGGCAGACAGATCCAGCTTCATCAGGGAATCGACCGTTTGCTGCGTCGGCTCGAGAATATCGATGAGACGCTTGTGCACACGGATCTCGAACTGCTCCCGCGACTTTTTGTCGACATGGGGAGAACGCAAAACGGTGTACCGGTTGATCTTGGTCGGAAGCGGAATCGGACCTGCCACCCGCGCACCGGTCTTTTTCGCCGTCATAACGATCTCGTTGGTCGACTGGTCGAGCAGCTTGTGATCGTAAGCTTTGAGCCGGATGCGAATTCTTTGATTCGTCACCATTTGTCTTCCTGTCAAACAGACGACCGGAGCCTGGCTCCGGTCGTCCAGCTGCAAATTAAACCTAGGCAACTACTTCGGTAAGCACGCCCGCCCCAACGGTACGGCCGCCTTCACGAATAGCAAATCGCAACTCTTTTTCCAGCGCTACGGGAGTAATGAGTTCGACTTCACAACTGATGTTGTCGCCGGGCATAACCATTTCCACGCCCTCGGGCAGAGTCAAAACGCCCGTAACATCGGTCGTCCGGAAGTAGAACTGCGGCCGGTAGCCGGGGAAAAACGGCGTGTGGCGCCCGCCTTCTTCCTTTTTGAGCACGTAGACCTCGGCCTTGAATTTGGTATGGGGGGTAATCGAGCCGGGCTTGGCGCACACCTGGCCGCGCTCGACTTCCTCGCGCTTGGTGCCGCGAAGAAGAAGCCCCACGTTGTCGCCCGCCTGTCCGGAATCAAGCGTTTTACGAAACATCTCGACACCGGTGCAAACCGTCTTGAAGGTCGGGGCAAAGCCTACGATCTCCACATCGTCGCCCACCTTCACCATCCCGCGCTCGACACGGCCCGTTACCACCGTTCCGCGTCCGGAAATGGAGAAGACATCTTCGATGGGCATCAGGAAAGGCCTGTCGATATCGCGAACCGGCTCGGGGATGTAGGCGTCGATCGCATCCATGAGCTCGAAGACAGGCTTTGCGGCATCTTCTGCCGGGTCGTCCGCCTCCAGCGCCTTGAGCGCCGAGCCCTTGATGATCGGAACATCGTCGCCGGGAAACCCGTATTTGGTCAGAAGCTCGCGCAGTTCGAGTTCTACGAGTTCGATCAGCTCGGGGTCATCGACCATGTCCACCTTGTTGAGGAACACTACGATGTAGGGAACCCCGACCTGGCGGGCCAGAAGGATGTGCTCCCGGGTCTGGGGCATGGGGCCGTCGTCGGCCGCAACCACCAGGATCGCCCCGTCCATCTGAGCTGCCCCCGTGATCATGTTCTTGATGTAGTCGGCGTGTCCCGGACAATCCACATGGGCGTAATGGCGAGTATCGGTCTCATACTCGACGTGGGCCGTCGCGATGGTGATGCCGCGCTCGCGCTCTTCGGGCGCCTTGTCGATCTGGTCAAACGGAAC
>JAKAJS010000278.1 GCA_021813685.1 Deltaproteobacteria bacterium
CTTCCCGCACCTCGATGCGGCACAAATCGTTCAACCGGTTCGCAAAAGTCGTCGTAAAACGCGGGGGCATGTGCTGGACGATCACGATACCCGGGCTGTTGGCAGGCATTTGCATGAGCACCGCTTTAAGCGCCTCTGTGCCCCCCGTCGATGCGCCCATCGCGATGACCTTGTGGGTCGAACGCTTGAGAGCAAGACCGGCAACGCTCGGAACCGCGCGCTCTTCGACCGAAGCGCGGCTCGCCACCCGCACACAGGCGGCCGCGCGGATTTTTTCCACCAACTGCTCGCTCATGTCCCCGACCGAATACGAACCTCCCGGCTTTGCCAGAACCTCCACCGCCCCGTATTCCATCGCCTCCAGGGCCATTTCACTATTGGCCTGCGTAAGCGAACTCACGATAATAGTGGGCACCGGGCGATATTTCATCAACTTTCTGAGAAAACTCAGGCCGTCCATGCGCGGCATTTCGATATCCAGGGTAATCACGTCGGGTTCCAGGCTGACGATCTTGTCCCGTGCCACATAGGGGTCCGGTGCTGCGCCAACCACGCAGATATCGGCGTGCTTACTCAGTTCCTGGGTGAAAATCTTTCTCACAATGGCCGAGTCATCGACTATGAGTACTTTTATTTGCTTCATCGTTAGCACCTGAACTCAACGGGCAAATATTCCAGAGCGGCAGTGCCGGCCGGTTCTCCTGAGAAAGTGAAGCCAAGCGCACAGGCGTCCCGCCCCGCATCCTCTTTTTCGGCCTCGCTCCTCCACGCCTCCGGAATCCCCAGTTTCCACTCCGGCTCCCCGGCACGCGCGTGACACCCCCCGGCAACCATGTTTGCCATTTCCTTCAGACTGTCCACCAAATCCTCTTCGGCGATCTCGCCTGCCCCAGCCTCGTCGAGACCCAGAAAGTTTGCGGTGATCGTCCTTGCAAATTTTTCACTGATCCGCATCCTGAGGACTACGCAACCCTGCCCGTTTTCCAGCCGAGTCTCCGATCCAAACTCGAACGGCCCCGCACATTCTTCGAAATCCACATCGGTAAAAAACATGGTCTCGAAGACCTCAGAAATCACATCCTTGAGTACTTCTTTCCGCAAGAAACCCATCGGGCTCCCCCATAATCCGGCTTAAAAACGTCCCGATCTCTTCGGGACGAAACGGTTTCCGTATGTACCCGCTCGCCCCCAGATCGATAAGATGCTTGAGCCTCTGCTCATTGCCCTCTGTCGTTACAAACACAACGGGAGTGGCGTTATACATCTCAATTTTCCGCAAAGACTCCAAAAATGCGACCCCGTCCATTTCCGGCATGTGTATGTCTAAAAGGATCAGGTCTATCCACTCGCCCTCCAGAACTCGCAGCGCTTCCCTGCCGTTGGAGGCCTCCAGGCACTCCCCGATCTCGAACCCGGAAATCCGCAGGGTCTTGAGCAGCACCTTGCGCATCGATCTGGAATCATCCACTATTAGTATATTGTAGGCCATAACGCCCTCAAAGGATTCCAAAGACATACATCAGATTTCTATTTCCGCCTCTTTTCCAACCTTCAGAAACACTCTTCCCGTATCCATCAGCAGCCGTACGGTGCGGTTGACCTCTCCGCCCACGTGTTCGGCGCGAATTGCCACGTTGTTTTTCCAAAAAATCTTTCGCATCGCCAGGTAATTTCTTTTCCCTATATTGAAAATGCCGTTGGGATCGAGTGTTTGGGCTCCCCCCACGACTTTTACCACGATGTTTTCTTTCCGGGCCCCCATCTGATAGCTGGTCTTAAAAAGATGCGTGATCCCCGTATCTGCAAACATGCATGGATTCAGCTTCGCCTTTACAGTATCCAGGCTCGACTCGGGAAGCATGTAATGAAGCATTCCGCCCACCGATGCCACCGGATCGAAAATGACTACGGCTATGCAGGACCCGAGAGAATAGGTTATCAAAAATTCATTCGCTGAGTTGCTGACAGCCATATCCGCTACACCGATCACTCTGCGTGCCCGAGTATCCATTCTGATCAATGTGCTCGGATGATTCATCAAAGCTCCAGTTTGGTCTAATACCCGTTATATCTTGTTCCGGTATATAGCCGGCTGAACATACGTCAGCTTATGCGCCAATCCCGTAAGGCTCTCGGAATGACCCACACAAAAGTACCCCCCGGGACTAAGATATGCAGCCATCTTGTTCACCAGTTCCTCCTGGGTCTTTTTGTCAAAATAGATCATCACGTTTCGACAGAAAATAAAGTCGAACGGCCCCTTGAAGGGGTAGGGATCTTTCAGGTTCAGCCGGGAAAAAGTGATGAGCCGCTTTACAGGAGGCGCTATCTGGAAATAGATGCTTCCGTTCTCACTGCCCACCTTTCGAAAATGGGCCTGCCGAAGCGGCGGCGGCACCTTTTGCACTTTCTCCTCCGAATAAAGCCCCCGGCTTGCCGTCTCCAGCATCCGAGTCGATATGTCGGTCGCAAGGATCCGGAAATCCCACTTCGCCCCGTCCTGCAGACAGGAGAGCACACACATCGCCAGGCTGTAAGGCTCTTCTCCGCTCGAACACCCCGCGCTCCAGATCCTTAGCCTCGTGTCATTTTCTTTTCGTTTTTCCGCGAGGAGTTCCGGCAGAGCCACCCTGCTCATGAAATCAAAATGCTGGTTTTCCCGGAAAAAATAGGTCAGGTTGGTCGAAATGGAATCCAGAAAATTTATGAATTCGCCCGGGTTTGCCCCGGAGGTAATGAATTTGAAATATTCGCCGTAGGAATCGATGCCGGTCAGTCGCAGCCGCTTGTTCAGCCTTGCCTGTAAAAGCGCTTTTTTGCCTTCGTGAAGGTTTATGCCGCACTGCTCATAAACCAATTGGCTGAACTGCTGAAACAGACTGTTGGGCATATCGTTTTCCATCGAACTGCCTTTCTTCCGGATTCTGTACGGGAAGTGTTTTGCCTTGTGCCTTCTTTTCAGGCGGCCTTGTCGATCAAATTAATCCCGCAGTTGCTCAGAACCCGGGCGATATCGAGCAAAATCTTCACCCCTTCGGCCGTTTTGGCCATCCCCAGGATGCACTCCGCATCCAGAGTGGTTCCGAAAGTGGGTGGGTCTTCTATATCGGAGGCCTTTATGTTCAGCACTTCCGAAACCGAATCCACCACGATGCCCACGTGAAGTTTGGCGCCCGAATTCTCGATCTCGACCACTATGATGCAGGTGCGCTCCGTATACCCGGTTTCGTTCATCTCGAACCGCAGCCGCAGGTCTATTACCGGGATCACCTTCCCCCGCAGATTGATCACCCCCTTGATAAAATGGGGCGCTTGCGGCACCGGGGTGATCCGCATCATCCCGATGATCTCCTTTACCTTTAGAATACCAATCCCGTATTCTTCCTCTCCCAGGGAAAATGTGAGGTACTTCCCCTCTCTTTCCACTCCCCTGTTTTCCGAATGCAACGCTTCTCCCGGCTGCTCTTTCATGAGAATTCCTTCCCGCTCGTTTGCTTTCCTGCCTGATGGGCAAAGGGGATTTGGCCCTTCCCCCCGTTTGCCGCCCTTTTCACCTCTCACCAAGATTCTTTGCCTATAGATCGGCGAACGGAGAATTTTTCTTCAATCCAAAATCCAACCTTTTGGAAATAGACCCAAGCCCCCTTGATTTTCACCTTTTGTTCACCTAAGATACTCTTCATCCGGAACACCCTTGGCAGTCACCGACCGGACCGGATTTCCCCCCTTTTTAAAGGGGGGCAGGGGAGATTTAAAAGGTATATGCGACTGATTTATTTGTAAAATCCCCCTAAATCCCCTTTTCAAAGGGGGACTTTCCTTGTCCCCACAAAAGGATTGAAACCATGGAAAAAGGGAATGCCCCTGATTTGGGCTTGGCCATCCGGCCGCGGCGGCTCGCCGCTTTGGGCTTGGCCATCCGGCCGCGGCGGCTCGCCGCTTCCCGCTTCCCTCGGGTCGTGCACCTTCAGATTCCCGATTTTGGCACGACCATCGAGCAGCTGCGGCGGCCGGAATTAAGGAGGGCACCGCTCGTTTTGGCGCTTGCGGGGGAGCGATCGGTCGTCCAGGGTGTAAACGGCCCTGCCAGACGCGAAGGCATCCGGGAGGGCATGCCGCTGTTTGCGGCGCGCCGCCTGTGCCGCCGGGTGCAGGTACTCCCCCCCGATTTTTCTCAGTACCGGGAAAAGCACCTGGAGATCGTCGAGGAATTCGAGTCCAGTTCACCTCTTGTCGAAGGGAGCGCCCCGGGGAGCTACTTCATAGACATTACGGGAACCCGCAGGCTTTTCGGGCCGGGTCCGGACCTGGCCTGCCGGATGGAAAAGGAACTGGGGGAAAAAACGGGGCTTCGGGCGCGGATCGGGCTTGCGGCAAACAAGCTGGTGAGCCAGGTGGCCGCCCGCTGCACCGAGCCGGGGGATCTCAGCTATATTTTCCCGGGAAACGAAGAAGCGTTTCTGTCGCCCCTGCCCGTGGATTTTCTCCCCGGCGTGGGGGAAGTTACGACCGCAAAGCTTGCCGGTTTCAATATCTTGACAGCAGGCCAACTGGCCTCTTTTCCCGTAGATATGCTCGCCGCGGTTTTCGGCAGGAGCGCCGAGCGGCTCCTGGCCATTGCAAAGGGTGTGGATACCACACCCGTGGTGGTTTCCCGAAAAGTTCCGCGGATAGCGGTCGCAAAGATTCTGGACAGGGATGAAATCGATCCGGAGAGGCTGGAAACAGCCCTGTTCGGGCAGGTCGAAGAAGCCGGGTGGGATCTTCGCCGACTCAATCGCTTCCCCGGCGCCTTTCGGCTCGAGATCCGCTATGCCGACGGCATGTCGGTCGATACGGGCAGTCGGCTTCCGCCGTGGGCCATCCAGGCCGACCGCTCCCTTTTTCAATCGGTTCTTTCCGCCTTTTACCGGCTTTTCCGCAGGCGCGTGGCCGTACGCAGGATGGTAATCGAGTTTTCCGATCTCATTATGCCCGTCACCCAGCTTTCGCTCTTTACCTGGGAAAACGGGAGGACCTCAAAAGAACGCGCTCTTCAGGAAGCCCTGGATACGATTCGCATGAAATTCGGAACAGAGAGCATTTCCTGGGCAAGAGGATTACGATGAACCCCGACGATTTTGTCCATCTCCATGTTCACTCCTTCTATTCCATGATGCACGGGGTGAATTCGCCCGAAGTGCTTTGCCGGGAAGCCAAACGCGCCGGCTTTTCCCACCTTGCCCTGACCGATACGAACGGTTTTTACGGTCTCGTAAATTTCCTGGAGGCGGCCGTTGCCGCCGGAATCGCCCCCATCACCGGCGCTCAGATAAAAACGGAGAAAACCTCCGCGGTGATCCTCGCAAAGACCCCGACGGGCTATGAAATCATATCGGAAATGATCACCCGCCGCCATACGGAACGAGACTTTTCGCTCCCCCGAAGTTTTCCGGAAAAAAGCCGCGATCTTGTGGTCCTGAGCTCCGATCCGGAACTGCTCAAAGCTTTGCAAAATCGTGTGGAGTGCTTCTTTGAAATTGTTCCCGGCCCATCGGATAGACTTCTTCTCCGTATCGCACAGCAGATCGGCGTAGCGCCCGTTGCCGCCAATGCGGTCCATTTTGTCGAAAAAAGCGATTACTCCCTCCACAGGCTCCTTCGGGCTATCGATCTCAATAAAACCCTGGGCACTCTTTCT
>JAKAJS010000277.1 GCA_021813685.1 Deltaproteobacteria bacterium
CAAATCTCGCCCGGGCGGGAACCGTAAGTACAAAGAGGCATCTCCACCACAAAAACCCGAAACTCGCAAGGACGCGAAAGGACAGGAATTTCTCTTAAGTTAACGGCATTGAGTCAGACACCGGATGCCGACACCGGATGGAACCGGATGGCGGATGCCGATTCCGGATGCCGGATGTAGGCCAGGGGCCGGATCACAACCAGGCGCACGTTCAGCTGCCCCGTTACCGCCCATCGGACTGTTGCAAGGGTTTTAATTTGAAACGAATGAGTCTTGCCGGCCGCAAACGCCTCGACGTTCACCCAAGGGATTAACTCATCCTGTCTGATTTCCTCAGGTGTTGGCAAGGCTGCTCCATACCAACGGCGACGGCCCCGAGTGGTCCCTGTCTTATTTGTTGGAAGATGGAAAAGCCGGGCTGAGGAAGACTTTCGGGTTCATGCAGCGCACCAGATTCGGGTGGGCTTCGAGGTCTTCGCCAAATGGTTCACCACTCGAGCCCCGCGACCACCATGCGCTATCTGGGCCTCACCTATGATGAGGTAACCGAGGTCCTCATGAATTGAGATTTAAATTCTCGACCTCTCGAACCCGAATGCTTCGCGGATAGTCAGTCTGATCTTTCGCTATGGCCCCGCCGCCACCGAAGGTAGCGGCGCTCTGGGCTTGGCAACCCGGCGGCGGCGACACGCCGCCGCTAGCCGCCGCGGGTCAGTTGTTCTGCCGGGGAAAACACGTGAGAGCGGACAAAATGCGTGCAGAGAAGTGCGGTCGATCCGGCTGTGGCGTAGAGCATGGCAACGACGACGAACTGATAGAAGGCCGCCTCCACGGGGTTGGAGCCGGCGATCACCATGCCGGCCATGAGTCCCGGAATCCAGACGATCCCGAGCGAGCGCAAATTATTGAGATTGGGAATCAGGCTGGCCTTTACGGCTGCCTGCACGTAGGGGGCGACCACGACTGCCGGCGCGGCTCCCAGGGCGAGTGCTGCTTCGATTTGCCCGGTGTGCGACTCGACCTCCGAACTGAACCGATCGAGAGCCAGTGCGGTTGTGTTCATCGCGTTGGCGATGATCATGCTTCCAACCGGAATAAGGGTTGCGGGTGTGGCGTTGATGACGCCCGAGGCGACCATCAGGCTGATCACGGCACCCGCGCCGATCAGAATGGAAGATGTCGTCACCTGAAAGATGCCGGGAATGTGTCTGGCTCTGCGGGCGGCGATGGCCGCTCCTGCCGTCATCATCGCGAGAAGCACAATGGCGCTTATCCAGTGCGCGCCTCCCAGGATGAAAATGAGCAGCAGGCCTACCACCACGATCTGGCCGAGGCCTCGCGCCAGGGCAAAAACGGTTTCTTTCCCGAGACGAATCCCGGAGCGGCGTGCCAGCAGGGCGACCGCCAGGGCAAGGATGGCCGCCCCTGCGGCCTGTTCCGCCCGCAATAGAGCGGCTTCATTCCAGAGTTGATTGAGCATGGAGCGCCTCTTGGACTTTGCCGTCGAAAACAAGCCGGCCGGCATCGATCAGGATTGCACGATTCGCGATTCGCACCGCCTGCGCCGAATCGTGGGTGACCATCAGCGCGGTCAGGCGGTGTTCGGCGAGAATGCAGGCAAGCAGCGTCTCGATTTCCCGTTCCGCCCGCTCGTCGAGCGAAGCCGTGGGTTCATCGAGCAGAAGCACCTCCGGTTTGTTGGCGAGCGTGCGCGCAAGCGACACCCGCTGGGCCTCGCCGCCCGAAAGATTTGAGATGTCCCGGCCCGAGAACCCCGCAAGCCTCACCTGCTCCAATAGTTCCTCGATTCGGGAAGGCGAGAGGAGTTCGCCGTGCTGGCGCGGCCCGAAGCTCAGATTATCCGCGACGGTGCCCGGAAAGAGGTAGGCCGACTGCATCATCATCCCCACCTTGCGCCGAAGTTCCCGGGGCGCAAATTCGCGATACTCGCGGCCGTGGAGATAGACACCGCCCGCGGTCGGTTCGTCCAGCCGGTTGATAAGGCGAAGAAAAGAGGATTTGCCCGCTCCGCTCGGCCCCACAATCGCCAGGAGTTCGCCCTGCTCCACACGCAGGCTGATACCGTTTACCAGCACCTTCCCGGGTATTTCCCGGGTGAGATTTTTGGTCTCGAGCACTGTCTCCCTTCCGGGCAGCTCGGCTGACATATTTTCCTCCCGGGGAACTCAGATATGAAGCACGTGAACACAGGCGGAAAGGACGAAAAGCGCCGAGACGAGATATTCCGCCGGCTGCCCCGTACGAAACAGGCTGAGGCCCACTCTTTGACCGGCGATTTGGATGCCCCGCGGAGTGAGAAAATCCCCTGCCAGGTGAAGCGCTCCGGGCAGGAAGAACACCCAGGGCCTGAAATGCAGGGGCACGAGAACGCGGTCTGCATACATCGACAAAGACGATGGCGGGATACGATTGGAAAAAAACATGAGAAAAACAAGCGGGGCAACCCACAGGAGCAGTTCGTGAGTCAGGCCGCGGTGAGCCGCGATCCTCTCCCCGCCCGGTGTTTCCAGCTGATCGGGAAGGCTCGCGGCCGCAGTGCAGTAGATGACCTCGGCAAGGTGCATATTGAGAAGGACCGCGCACGACCCGGCCATCAGCATGTGGTTTCGCCATTTCACAACAAGTGCTCCGTTACTTGGCACGCCCGCAAAGACAAAGGCGCGGGGGCCATCGCCCCCTGCACCCCAACGCCGCTACGCGGCTCCCCGGGGGCGCAGGGGGCGAAAGCCCCCGCTCTTTTCCCCTTTGCTTCTCACCTAATAATAATAGTGGTAGTGGTGATTGTGATATTTCTTGTAGCGCCAGTGGTGATGGGGCAGTGGTCTTGCGTGCCAGCGGTGGTGGTAATAGTAGTAGCCTGCGTGGTGGTGCTGATACGCTTGAGCCGGAACTGCCGGAGCCATCCACATCGTAACCGCAACCATGAGCATAATGAGGAATGCAAGTGCTTTTTTCATCAAATCTCCTTTGGTAACATCGGTTTCTCTGTCACAATTTCCACTTGGTATCTATAAATGGTATACTCTCGGCCGATGATTTACAATATGGCAGATATGCGTGTGCAAGGCCATGGAAAATGAATCCGCTCTCAGACATTTTCACCCTCTCGTGGCGAGTTGGTTCGCCGAATCCATCGGTGCGCCCACCGAGATCCAGATGCTTGCCTGGCCAAAGATTGCGGCCGGAGAGCACATTCTTGTGGCTGCCCCTACGGGAAGCGGAAAGACCATGGCCGCATTTTTGTGGGCCATAAACGAGCTCGCAACGGGCAAATGGCCCTCGGGAAACCTGAGCGTCCTTTACGTTTCCCCCCTCAAGGCGCTTAACAACGATATCCGAAAAAACCTCGCACGGCCTCTTGTGGAACTGAAGGCGGTTTTCGGCGCAGCGGGGGAGCGCTTCCCTGCCATCGGGGCCGCGGTGAGAAGCGGCGATACGCCGCAGTCGGAGCGGCGCCGCATGCTGCGCGCGCCCCCGGAAATCCTCGTTACGACTCCGGAAAGTCTCAATCTGCTCCTTAGTTCGCACGGGGGGCGCTCGATTCTAACGAGTATCCGGACAGTCATTCTGGATGAAATCCACGCGGTTATCGACACCCGGCGGGGCGTGCATCTCATCACCGCGATCGACCGGCTCGTCCCTCTTTGCGGCGAGTTTCAGCGCATCGCTCTTTCGGCAACCGTTCGCCCACTGGAAACGGTTGCGCGCTTCATCGGCGGCTACAGGGCCTCGGGCGACCCGCGCGAGCCCGAATACCACCCGAGGCCCGTTCGCATCGTTTCTTCTTCGGCGAAGAAAAACTACGCACTTTCCGTGCGCGTTCCCGAAGCCGCCCCCGGCCCGGAGGGGCCGGAACCCTTCTGGCAGCCCTTCGTGGACGAAATACGAAAGAGTATCGCAAGGAACCGCTCGACACTGATTTTTGCCAACAGCAGGCGGTTGTGCGAAAAGCTCACGCACCTGCTGAACCTGGGGCAACCGGCCCCTGTGGCCTACGCCCACCACGGGGCGCTCTCGCGCGAAATTCGAAGTGAGGTGGAAAAAAAGCTCAAGGCCGGGGAGCTGCGTGCAATCGTTGCCACCAGTTCGCTGGAGTTGGGCATTGATATCGGGTCGCTCGACGAGGTGGTCCTGCTCCAGGCGCCCCTGTCGTTTTCTTCCGCCATTCAGCGGATCGGGAGAGCCGGCCACCGGGTGGGGGAGAAAAGCCGCGGAACGCTTGTCCCTACCGATGCCCCGGATATTCTCCACTCCGCGGTGCTGGCAGCCGGAGTTCTTGGCCAGGACATAGAAGCCGCACGTCCGATCCTTTGTCCTCTCGACATCCTGGCTCAGATCGTCGTGTCCATGACCGGCGTGGAAACACTGGAGCTCGATTATCTCTTTTCTCTATTGAGAACCAGCTACCCGTACCGAACCCTTGGGCGCCGGCAGTTCGATCTTGTTATCGAAATGCTTGCCGGCCGCTATGCGGGAAGCCGCCTGCGGGAGCTGAAACCGCGAATAGCCGTCGATAAGCTCGAAAATACGGCTGCGGCAAGAAAAGGGGCTCTCCAGGCGGTCTATTTTTCAGGAGGGGCGATCCCCGACAGGGGCTACTTTCATCTTCGCCACAAGGAAAGCGGCGCGAAGCTCGGGGAGCTTGACGAGGAGTTCGTCTGGGAGGCCAAAATCGGGCAGGTGTTTACGCTCGGCACCCAGAACTGGAGGATCGAAAGGATCACCCATAACGACGTCCTGGTTGGCCCCGCCCGCGTCGGGGCGGCTGCCCCGCCGTTTTGGAAGGCGGAAGAAAACCTTCGCGAGTCCCACTTTTCGGAGCGGATCGGCGAGTTTTTGGAATCTGCCGACCAACTGCTCCAAGACCCCGAGGTAAAGGAGTTCCTCGATACGACGCACGAGGAAGAAAAAGGCGCTGCGGACCGGTTGAAAACTCTTCTCCTTGCCCGCTCCCACGCTCTGCCCCAAGAGTTTTCCGACCCTTCGCCCGTGTGGGAGAGCCTGGGCGCCGGGGCCATGGAGCGGCTCATCGGTTTCCTTTCGAAGCAGAAACGGGCAACCGGGCGCCCCCTTCCGCACCGCCGTCATCTTCTCATAGAACACATCGGCTCGGCCCCCGGGGGGTATACCGGAAACCAGGTCGTCTTGCACACGATCCTGGGCGGCCGGATAAACCGGCCGTTTGCGATGGCCCTGGAAGCGGCATGGGAGACCCGCTACGGCTACAGGCCGGAAATCTACCCGGCAAATGACTCCATTATGCTCCAGTTCCCGCATGAAGCGAGCGGCGAGGAGATCCTCTCGCTTGTCACAGAAGCCAATTTTTCCGGCCTGATACGGAAAAAACTCGAAGGTTCCGGCTTTTTCGGGGCGAGGTTCCGCGAGTGTGCCGGGCGCGCGCTTCTTTTGCCCAAAAGCCGGATAAACGAGCGCGTCCCTCTGTGGCTAAACCGGCTGAAATCCCGGAGGCTTCTGGAGGCGGTTTTGCAGTACGAGGATTTTCCGATCCTGCTCGAAGCATGGCGCACCTGCCTGCAGGACGAACTGGATCTCGAGGGGCTCGCCAAGGTCCTCTCCGGCCTGGGGGGGGGCGAAATTGCATGGTCGGAAAGTTTCATGAGCACTCCGAGCCCCATGGCCCAATCGATCGTTTGGCCGCAGATAAACCAATACATGTACCGGGGAGATGAGTCGATATCCGGGAAGGGATCGAGGCTTCGGGCGGACCTCCTGCGCGAAGTCGCAGCGATGCCTGAGCTTCGCCCCCGGGTTTCACGCGAATTGGCCGAAAGCTTTCAGCAAAAACGAACGCGGCTCAGCCCGGGCTATTCGCCCGAAAGCGCCCGGGAACTCCTCGAATGGGTGAAGGAGCGCCTCCTCGTGCCCGAGGCAGAATGGGAAAACATCCTTCTCGCCATGCGGCGCGACCACGGCCTTTCGCCCGCGGATCTCTTTTTGCCCGGCCCGGCAAGGCTTGCGCGAATTCATCCCCCGCAGGCCGCCGGGCCCCTTGTCGTAGCTATCGAAAACCTCCCGCGCCTCAGCCGTGGTCTTGGCTGGGATATGGACGCCCTGCCCGTTTCCACCGTCGAGGCCCCAAAAACGATATCCGCCTCCCGTTTGCGTGAGATGACCGCGGGTCTTGAGAATTCAGACGAGCCGGAGCCCGATGAGCTTTTGACCGCCATCCTCTCCGAATGGCTCCGGTTTTATGCGCCGGTCGAGATCGATTTTGTCCGGGCGACCCTCGGGGTCGAAACCGATCGGCCGGCCATGGCGGTAGAGGCGCTCATCGAGGCCGATGGGCTTGTCTCAGGGCATCTCATAAAGGGGGAGGAGCGGGAAAAAATTTGTGACAGGGAAAACTACGAGGTGCTTCTGCGGCTTTCACGGGCCGCTGCGGTTCCCTCTTTCACCCCTCTTGGCATCGAACGGCTCCAGCCATTTCTTGCGCGCTGGCAGGGCCTCGTCTCCCATTTAGACGGACCCGTTCGCAGCGGCCCGGACGAACTGTTCCAGAGAATCGAACAGCTCGTCTCCTGTCCGGCCCCGGCGCAAATCTGGGAGTCTGAAATCCTGCCCGCGCGGCTCAAGGCCTATGACCCTGCCCAGCTCGACGAGATCTTTAAGGAAAGCGATCTTCGCTGGATCGGACAGCCCGGAAAACGGGTAATGTTTTCTTTCGAGTCCGATTTCGATCTTCTGCTGGAAGAAGACGCCCCCGATGCGCCCTCCCGGGTCGAGACCGCAAGGCCCTATCTGCAACTGGTTCGATCCCCCGCCCCGGAGGAGGCCGAAAACGATGCGGAACTCGACCGACTCCTGCCGGGACGCGGAGCCCGCTACGACTTTTGGACCCTTTCGCACCTTTCGGGCAAAAACGCGGCAGATCTGGCCGCAAGGCTTTGGAAAGAGGTTTGGCGCGGAAAAGTCACAAACGATACCTTTGCCTCGCTTCGCCACGGGATCGAAAACGACTTCAGGGTGCGCGATCCTGGTGCGCTCCCGGCCCGGCGCAGCCGCCTGCGCCGCGGGAGCGGGAGGGTGGCCTTTTCGCTCTGGAAGGGCTCGCTTCCCATGGCGGGAAACTGGATGCGCATCGAGTGGCCGCAGCGAGAAGAAGGCCTCCTGGAGCGGGCCGAACGCGAAAAAGACCGGGCTCGCCTGCTCCTCGATCGCTACGGGATCATCTTTCGCGAGCTTTTGCAAAATGAGCTGCCCCCCTTTGCCTGGGGAAAAATCTTCAGGGCTCTTCGGCTGATGGAGCTTTCGGAAGAGGTGCTGACAGGTTATTTTTTCGAGGGGGCGAGCGGTCCGCAGTTTATTTCCCGCGAGGCTTTTCGCATGCTCCAAAAAAAGTTCCCCGACGATGCGGTCTACTGGTTTTGCGCGGTAGATCCTGCAAGCGTTTGCGGAATAGGGCCGGATGCGCTCAAAGGAAAGCTTCCGCGGCGTGTCCCGAGTTCCCATCTCGTCTACAGGGGGGAGCATCTCGTCATGGATTCGCGCCGCAGCGGCAAAACGCTCACCTTCCATGTTTCAGAGGCCGATCCTCACATGCACTCTTATCTGGGGCTCTTCCATCATCTGCTCACCAGGAGCTTCCAGCCCATGCGCCGCATAGTGATCGAAACCATAAACGGGGAAGACGCCTCGGCAAGCCCGTACAGGGGCGTTTTTAAGGCCGGCTTCGATCTTTCGGTCGATTACAAGAACCTGGTATTATACCGAAAACACGCCTGCGCCCGTGATGACTGCAATGTCCTCTAGAGGAAAGGAATGTTTATGGAGAAAAACCTGGGGGGTATCGACAGGGCATTGAGGTTTATTCTCGGGATCGTAGTGGCGATGGTGGGGGTTTTCGCACCGTTGGGCTCAACCGTAGGGGCCGTCCTTTTGGCCGTCGGGATCGTCTTGCTTGCCACCGCCTTTGCCGGGGTTTCGCTTCTCTGGTCGATCCTCGGGGTCGACACCAGGAGCAAAAAATCGAAGAAGCAGGAGAAGTAAATGGAGCCTGGCGGAAGAACCAAAGCGGAAAGCGCGGGGGCTATCGCCCCCGCCCCCCCATCGCCGCTGCGCGGCTCTTTTGGCGTCCCTGCGGATTTCCTCCAAAAGTATATGGACAGTATGAGTAAATTTTGTTACATATGCGGCAACATTGGATCGGGACGTGGCTCAGCTTGGTAGAGCGCTGCGTTCGGGACGCAGAAGTCGCTGGTTCAAATCCAGTCGTCCCGATCAAAGAGTTAGCGAATTCAGCCCCTCACGCGAGGGGCTTTTTTTGTCCCTGCGCCTTTGTTCAATGCTTCTCCCACTTCTTGGTGCTGGAATTCCAAAACAATCGTGAAGTCGGAGTGGAAGCCGCTGCATCAAAGTAGAGCCACGCGTGCTGGGCGTTGCTGTAAATCCATGGGTACGTCGAAGAACCCGTCCACCACCACCCACCGTGACCGTCCCACTGGGGATCACCGAACCAGATGCTGTCAGTCGAGGTTCCCAACGGATAGAGCCAGCCCAGGGTCGAATGGTATATCCAGGGAGAAGAGCTTATGTTGAAAGAGCCGAACCAGGGGAGCGATTGCCAGCCGCCTCCCATGTCGGTGGCGCTTTGCCATAGGGCCATTGCAGGCAGGAAGGTGGCCGAAATGGTATGACCGGCCGCAATTTTTGAAAAGGTATAGCTGAGTACCGGACCGACGGAGTTCCCGTCCACCTTCACATCGGAGATTATATACCCCGAGGCGGGGGTAATGGTGAATGTTTTGCTTCCTCCAGACGACTGAAAAGAAGTTCCGGAAGAGGAGATGGCCCCCCCTGCCCCGGCAGACGCGTTTAACGCATAGATGACAAGCGGAGACGAGAGGGGACTCATATAGCTTGAGGCGGAATAGGCTGCCACGGTGATATAGTAGACGGGCGAAGACAGGTTTTGGAGCGTCGCGGTTGTGGCGTTGCCTACGTTTAAAGTGGTCGTGTAGTTTCCGGAAGATGTGCCGTAATATACATTGTAGCCCGCCACCGAGCCCGAAGACGCATTCCATCCGATATCGGCATTGGCAGCTGAAGCCGCCTGTGGGGAAGACATCATGAGAAACACGGACATTAGTAAGAGATAGATGAAATTCAATCGTAATCTGCTGATTTTCTCAATAAGAATACATTTTAACATAGATTCATCCTTTATTCATCCTTCTATAAATCAGAAGGGCATGGTTCCGGGGCGCAAAGCATAATCTGGCTGGATTTGCTGGATCTATGCCGCACCACATCGTCACAACCGCTCACACGGTTGTTCCATCCTTTGGATTTTGTAATGTCATCCGCTATTTCGAGACAAATATTTCGCGCCGGGTAATAAGCAAGTATGATACCAATGGGAGGTGAATACCACGCAACATGATGTGTTTGTATAAACCCGGGCAAGGTTGAAAGTTTGAATTTTCTGCTGGACTGAAGGCAATTTCATACAGTCCTGTAGGCGTGACACCACAATCTTCAGTGCAGGGTGTTCGATTATTGATCGAATAAAATAAGTACATATCAGCATTCGCCGATGCGTCAACTGAGCCGCATAGCGGTGTGGGGCGGGGGCTCGCAGGGGGCGAAAGCCCCCACGCGTTTGCCTGCCCCGACGGTCGGAGGTAGCCTGGCCGGCCTCAAGTCAACGGTATCGGGTTGAAGTGCCGGCTGTTTTCAAGGAATGGAAAAATTTTTTCGTGAAATCCTTTAAAAAATGTCGATCAGGGCCGGTAAAATACATTCCGGGGAGCGTCATGGTTACACAGTGCTGGCGGCTCGAAATCCGACTGATGCGTTGAGAATGGCCCGGGACCACAGCGGCTCCGTTGACCTGTTGATCACCGACGTGGTAATGCCTCAAATGAACGGCAAAGAGCTGAGAGACCGGCTCCAGGGGCTTCAATACGAATTCAAGTGCCTCTACATGTCCGGATATACGGCTAACGTTATCGCCCATCATGGCGTCCTCGATAAGGGGATCGAATTTCTGCAAAAACCGTTTTCGGTGCGGACGCTGGCCGAAAAAGTGAGGGATGTACTGGACGCATGAGCATATTGGAGAATCAGACTCGCCATGAAATTCTTGAATCGTACCTACTATTGATTTAACATCGACATGTGGTTCATTTAAAAGCTTTCTTCCCAGAACCTCGGTATGTCCGTGAACAAGGCGGGGAGTCCGCGTTTCAGGGGCATGCAACATTTTCTTCATCGACACGAGGATATGCCATGAATCCTTATGCCAATATGCCTTGGAAAAGCCGATGGCCGAAGCGTGTCCCGGCCGCCTTCGAAGTTCCCGACGTATCCTGCGCCGAGATATTCGTGGAAAGCGCACGACTTTTTCCAAATCGCCCGGCGCTTATCTACTTCGATACGGTATTCTCCTATAGCCTTTTAGACGACCTGAGTGCCAGGTTCATGGCTTTTCTGCAGGAATCAAAAATAGGTAAAGGTGATCGGGTGGCCCTTTACATGCAAAATCTTCCCGCCTACATCATCGCCGAATACGGGTGCTGGAAAAATGGTTCGGTAGTCGTACCGATCAATCCCATGCTGAAGGAAAGGGAGATCGAATACGTAATCAACGATTGCGCCGCACGGCTCATAATCTGCGAGGAGTCGCTTTTCGGGACGGTTGAAAACGTGCTTGACCGAACTCCTTCTATCGAACGCGTCATGACAACCAGCCCTCTGGATTGGTATGCCTGGACGGGGAGAATACCGACTTTTATGCAGAATGCTTTCAAAAAGGTCCCTGACGGAGCCGTGGATTTCAGGGAAACTGTAGAAAAGACTCCGTCCCGTCACAGCCGTACCCCGGTCCGGAGCAGGGAACTTGCTGCCATTTCCTATACATCGGGAACCACAGGTGTTCCCAAAGGCGCGCTGACTTCTCACAGGAATCACATTGCAAATGCGCTGAACAATGCCATGTGGTTTTCACTGGGGGGTTCCGATGTGTTTTTCGGTTTTGTGCCCTGGTTTCATATCACCGGTGCAAACATGCAGACGATCCTGCCTTTTTTCGCCGGCGGCGCCGTAGTTTCAGGGTACCGGTTCGATCCGGGCCTGGCTCTTGAAGCCATCGAAAAGCACAAGATTACCCATGGCGTTGGCCCAATCACCATGTATATAGCCATGCTCAACCACCCGGATTTCAAGAAATTCGACCTCTCCTCCCTGCGCACTCTCATAAGCGGCGGAGCCCCGGTTCCCGAGGCCGTCGTCACTCGGTGGGAAAAAGAAGCGGGAAGCTACATCTACAATGTCATGGGGCTGACCGAATCCACCGCGCCGCTCATCTTTACCCCGCCCGGCCAGAGAGCACCGGTAGATCCCGAAACCGGCGCGCTTTCGATAGGAATTCCCCTGCCCAATACGGAACTCAAAGTGGTGGACCCTGTGGACAGCAGCCGGATCGTCCCGCTCGGCGAAGCTGGAGAGATGCTTGTACGGGGACCGCAGATGGTCGAAGGATACTGGAACAAGCCGGAAGAAACCAGCCGCACCTTCACCGACGGCTGGTGCCACACCGGAGACATCGTCAAAATGGACGAGGAGGGCTGGGTTTACCTGGTGGACCGCAAAAAGGATATGATCATCGCCTCAGGGTTTAAAGTCTGGCCCCGGGAAGTCGAAGACGTTCTCTACAGCCATCCGGCAACCAGAGAAGCAGTGGTCGTGGGCGTGCCGGATGCGTACCGGGGAGAGACGCCGAAAGCTTTCGTTTCCCTTAAGGAA
Organism: Deltaproteobacteria bacterium; assembly: GCA_021813685.1. GTDB lineage: Bacteria > Desulfobacterota > Syntrophobacteria > Syntrophobacterales > Syntrophobacteraceae > SbD1. The sequence goes on from JAKAJS010000277.1 coordinate 11,785, forward strand.
GAATACAAAGGGAAGGTCTCCAGGGAGGATTTTCTCCAATTCTGCAGAAAGCAGCTGGCCGCTTACAAGATCCCCTCAGACATAGAATTCATGGATGATGTGCCCAAAACCGCCAGCGGGAAAGTGCTTAGAAGGGTGCTCCGGGAGCAGGAACTGAAGAAAACCGGGCCACGATAAACTGGAATTGATGGTCTATAAAACGGGTGCAAAATGACTGAGTATCCTCCCGAGCCGTTCCGCATAAAAATGACGGAACCGATAAAAAGAATCGACAGGCATGAGAGAGAAATCGCCTTGCGAAATGCCGGCTACAATCTATTCGGCCTGAAATCGGAAGACGTCTTCGTGGACCTGCTGACTGACTCGGGTACCGGGGCAATGAGCCAGGCCCAATGGGCCGCTCTCATGCAGGCCGATGAGTCCTATGCAGGCGCGAGTTCTTTTTTTCGCCTGTCCAGGGCAATCGAGACAATCTTCGGTTTCAACCATTTTGTCCCGACCCACCAGGGGCGCGCCGCGGAAAACATACTGAGTTCACTGCTGATAAAACCCGGCCTGTACGTTCCTTCGAACATGCACTTCGACACCACGGAAGCCAACATTCGGGCGCGGGGCGGTCTCCCCGTGAACCTGGTGATAGAGGAAGCTTTTCAACCGCAAAACCAGCACCCTTTCAAGGGGAACATGGATCTTGCCAAGCTCCGGGATTTCGTGAAAAAGATCGATCCGCGAAATATCGCCTTCGGAATGATCACGATCACCAACAATGCCGGCGGCGGACAGCCTGTTTCCATGGAAAATCTCAGAGCGGTCGCCGCGATCTACCGCGAGTTCGAAATACCCTTCTTCATAGATGCTTGCCGTTATGCCGAAAACGCCTACTTTATAAAACTGCGCGAACCCGGGTATGCGCACAAGAGCCCGCTCGAAATAGCACGGGAGATTTTCTCTCTGGCGGACGGAGCTACGATGAGCGGCAAAAAGGACGCACTGGCAAATATAGGCGGCTTTCTCGCGATGAATGATGAAACGCTCTACAGGGCGGCTTGCAACGAACTGATCCTGCGGGAAGGATTCCCGACCTACGGCGGACTTGCGGGCCGTGATCTCGATGCGATGGCTGTCGGTCTCATGGAGGCGCTCGATGAATCCTATCTTGCTTACCGCCTGGCCCAGACCGCTTATGTTACCGAAAAACTGATCGAGACCGGTATTCCCGTTATAGAGCCGCCTGCAGGGCATGCCGTCTACGTTGATGCCGGGCTGTTTCTTCCCCACATTCCGCCCCACGAGTTCCCCGCGCTTTCTCTGGCCATAGAACTTTATCTCGAGGGAGGGGTGCGCGGAGTCGAAGTCGGCTCTGTCATGTTCTCTCGGGAAGAAGCATCGGGAAAATCCACTCACCCCAGACTGCAACTACTTCGGCTGGCTATTCCACGCCGTGTTTATACCCAGGCGCATCTAGACCATGTAATAAAATCCCTGGCGTCCATATTCAGACGTCGGGAGAATCTTCGAGGCTATCGCATCACCTACGCCCCGGAGTTTCTCCGCCACTTCACCGCACAATTTGAACCGCTCTGAGTGAGAGGGTTCGTACGGTAGCGGAAGGGGAGTCATTGGCATTAGGGGTTGACTCAATCAAGCAACCGACGCCAGTCATGCCCGGGTTAATGAGTTGATTCGTGATACAATATCGTAATTCACATTGACACAACTTCGATAATACCTTATACCAATGCAAAGCTATAGTATAGCCATTGTTCCCCGGCGCGCCGGCAAGGTCTTTCGTTGCAATTAAAATCTGATATGGCGAAAATTTTATGGCCGACCTACCCCAACCTCAAAACAGGTTGCCAGACGGGACCCCACAGGAAAGACAGGTGAAATTTCAAGCTATCTTTAATGGGACCGTTCAGTTTATCGGGGCAATTGCAGTAGACGGCAGTCTTCTGGAGGCGAACCGCGCTGCTTTGCAATTCATCGGGGCCAAGGAATCGGACGTCGTTGGCAAATTGTTCTGGGAAACGCCTTGGTGGACTCATTCCGCGGAATTGCAGGAAAAGGTGCGCAAGGCTGTCGAGAAAGCGTCGGAAGGAGAACTGGTAAGATTTGAGGCAACTCACCCTTCCGTTGATGGAAATCTCCATTACATGGACTTTTCTTTAATCCCCCTGCTGGAGGAAGGTGGAAGGGTCGCTTTTCTGATAGCGGAAGCGCTGGACATCAGCGAACGCAAACGGACAGAAGAAGCATTGCTCAAGGCAAACCGTGTGATCAACGCGCTCCGGGAGTGCAACAATGCTCTTATCCACGCAAAGGATGAATCACAGCTTCTTCGCGATATCTGCAGAGTGATTGTGGAGGCCGGCGGCTACCGCATGGCATGGGTCGGCTATGCCGGGCACGGCCCCGATCGGATAGTCGCCCCTGTCGCCAGATGGGGTTACGAAGACGGGTATCTGGACGATATCAAAGTCACCTGGAAGGACTCCGAACGAGGCCGAGGACCGGTGGGAGCTTCTATTCGCACCGGCGCTGTCAGTGTCGTGCGCCACATCGAGCAGGCGGAGTTCAGCCCCTGGCGGGAAGAAGCCGTAAGACGCGGGTATGCTTCGGTGATCGGTCTTCCTCTTCATGTTGAAGGCAGTGTGCTGGGGAGTTTGGGAATTTATGCCGCGGAACCGGATGCTTTTGACGCAGGCGAGGTGCATCTTCTCTCCGGACTCGCTGCGAACCTTTCTTTCGGGATCGAGACCCTAAGGACTTCAAGTGCTCGCAGGCAGGCCGAGCTCGAGTTGCAAAGAGCCCATGACGAACTGGAGTTGCGGGTCCGGGAACGAACTGCTGAACTGGAAAGGGCCAATAGGGAACTTCGGCAAATTCCTTCAAAACTCATTTCCGTTCAGGAGGAAGAGAGGAAAAGGCTTGCTTTCGAACTTCATGACAGTACCGGACAGACTCTTGCAGCCGTCAAGTTCTGGGTCGAGATGGCTTTGAAGATTAGAGACGAAGGCGCAGACAACGCAGTCTGGAAACAACTGGAGCAGTTCGTGCCCATACTCCAGCGGTCAATCGAGGAAACCAGAAACATATACATGGGCTTGCGGCCGCTGATGCTCGACAATATGGGGCTCTCAGTTGCTCTTGAATGGCTGCGCACGGAATGCATCAAGTTTTACCCCGAACGTCATATTGAGCTTGACACTGGAATTGCAGAAAAAGAAATCCCGGAAAGCCTTAAGATAAGCGTTTTCAGGATCGCACAGGAAGCACTGAACAACATACTCAAGCACAGCAATGCCGGCCATGTTGACATTTCGCTTTCGAAAAGGGGGGACCTGATAGAGTTGGTTGTTTCCGATGACGGTGTTGGAATGGACCTGGATTTGGTCCTCCAGACCTGCAACACTAAAAGCCTTGGCCTTTGCAGCATGCGGGAGAGAGCCGAACTCACCGGAGGCAGTTTTTCAATCGAATCCAATCCCGGCAACGGGACGACTGTTCGAGCTTCATGGCCCCTTGATGCCGAGATTTTACGGGTCGGGTGTCTGAGTAAACCAGGTACGTAATACGGCGGAAACTTCCTAATGAAAAATGAGCAGGCGGCGACCAACGTATTGATAATCGGCGCTGGTCCCATAGGCATCGAGGTCGCATCGGGATTTAAGTATGCTGGAGCCGAATACATCCAGATTGAAGCCGGCGCCTTAGCCCAGACCATATACAACTGGCCCGGAAGAGCACGGTTTTTCAGCGCCCCCGAACGAGTCGCCGTGGCAGGAATTCCCCTTCAGACCTCTCACCAGGAGATGATCCCCAGGGAAGACTACCTTGCATATCTCAGAGGCGTTGTCGAGGTTCGGGGACTCACCATCTCGACTTATGAAAAGGCGGTATCCCTCGAAAGAGCCGACTTATCCACCCGTGGCTTTCGTGTCACCACAGAGAGGTTACTGGGCGGAAGGGAAATCTTCTGCTCTCATATCATCTTTGCGACCGGAGATATGAGCTTTCGAAACAGGCTCAACATACCAGGGGAAGACACCGTGTACCAGAACCCGGGTATCAAAATGGTTCGTCACACTCTGGAGGACCCTCATCTTTACTTCGGCAGAAGAGTTCTCGTTGTGGGTGGTAGAAACAGTGCACTGGAGGCAGCTCTGCGGTGTTTTCGAAGCGGAGCCAAGGTTTCCTTGAGCTACAGGAAAGAGTCGCTTGAAAAGGAGCACACCAATTCACGACTTCACCTGGAGCTGTCAATCCTCATCTCAAAAGGATACATCGATTTCTATCCGCAGACCGTTCCTGCAGAGTTTCGCGCAGGCGTTGCGGTTTTGAAAAGGAGCAACGAGGGCAGTGAAGAAACTGACAGCCTTAGCGAGATTGAAACCGACTTTGTGATTATCGCTACCGGGTTTCATGCGGATCTTGGCCTTTTGGAGCAAGCCGGTGTCTCCCTCATAGGAGATGAACGCATCCCTTGCTACAACCCCGAGACCATGGAAACGAATGTGCCGGGAATCTTTCTTGCCGGCACCGTGATAAGCGGGGGGAAACAAAGTTACAAGGATTTCATCGACACGAGCCATGGACACACCCTAAAAATCGTTAAGCAGATTACGGGAGTTGAAAATGTGCCTGTGGGAACAGTCGAATCTCGACGATATCCCTTTTCGAACGCAGACATTGAATCAACACCTGTCAAAAACGACTAGCCCGGTCCGACCCCTTTGACGCTATGTTGTCGATCCTGGGTTCTACATCTCGAAAAAGGTCCGACCACAACCTTAGAGGGCCAAGATGCTCGAACGGTTGTTCCTTCACCCCGAATGGCCTGGATCGAGAAGCGCCCCCCGGTTAGTTCGGCTCTTTCTCTCATGGTGGTAATCCCGAGGCTCCTTGCTGTGCATGTGCTAAGAACTGGCTCCAAATCCATTCCTACACCATCATCGGAAATGATCAGTTCGATCCCGGTCCCATTGTTTGAGAGCGAAACTTCAACCCACTCTGCCTTGCTATGCTTAGCAACATTGTTTAGTGCCTCTTGGATAATTCTGAATATGTTTACCTTGAGACCCTCTGGGATTTCTTCTTCTGTAATACTGGTTTCAAGCTCAATATGAAGGTTGGGGTAGAATTTCATGCATTCCTGGCGTTGCCATTCAAGTGTTGCCAAAAGCCCAATGCTGTCAAGCATCGAGGGCCGCAAACCCATGTAGATGTTTCTGGTCTCTTCGATTGAACGCTGGAGAATCGGAACGAATTTTTCCAGGTGGTTCAAGGCCGCACCGCCATTACCTTTATCCCTGTCGCTCAAAACCATCTCCACCCAAAACTTAACAGCGGCAAGCGTCTGGCTGATGGTATCGTGCAACTCTGAAGCGAGTCTTCGCCTTTCTTCCTCCTGCGCACTCAAAAGGCGGGAAGAAATGAACCGGAGCTGTTCTTCGACCTGCTTACGTTCAGTGATGTCCTGATTCACTCCATAAGTCTTGACCGTCTTGCCGTGGGAGTCCTTGACAATGAAAAAGCGAACGGAGATATGGCCGACGGTGCCGTCGGCATAGAGCATTCGGTGTTCGATTGTCCGGTTGAAAAGCGGATTTGTTGTTTCGAGAGCCTTCCGAATTTCCTCTCCGACTATATCAATCTCGTCGGGATGGACAAAACGATGGGCGTATTCGGCCGAGTGCATTTCATACCCGCCAACTTGTTCGACCGTGGTGTGGAATATTTTGTAAAATTGGTCATTAAACGTAAAGACGTCCCTGGCTACGTCGAACTCCCAATGGCCAAGATGGGCCATTTCCAAAGCATTGGAGAGTTGTGCCTTTATGGCCTTGAGCTCCTTCTCCACCTGCTTGGATTTGCGTTCGACCTCCTCCAACTCAGCAATCCGTCCGCGCATGAATGCCACTTGGTCGATGAGTTGCTCCTTGGTTTTCCCTTCGTCTTCCATCTCTGTTTTCCTCAGAGCACACAGCGGCAGCGAAGCTTTGTACGGGACCGCACGGCTTCCGCTATGGCGGGGTTCGCGATCTTCATGCCCAGCAAGAAAAGTAAAAGAATTCTTTTATTAATATAATCGGTTCGGGCAGTGACATCAAGGATAACGAATAGAACTTCAGCGAGCAGATAAACATCTGTAATTGGCATTACCGATATTAGGTCTGTCCAAATCAAGGCTCCAAAATTATTGACAAATAGAACATTCCTATCTCTAAGTGTCCGGAGTCATTGACTCATTATCGTGATTTTACCCATATTTTTGAAGTTCTTCTGTTGTCAGTCACATAGTGAAAGAATGGGGACCCTTGAATAAAGAGAAAGGTGACTCAATTCGTTGATAAAAAGAGGCAAAAATGGCGAGACCGCTACGCATAGATTACGAAGGAGTTGTCTACCATATTAGAAGACATTTGCTCCGGCGCTCGCTCAGCCTTCCAGCCCATCGGGAACAGTTCATCCTAAAAATTCCGGCCTGGATACCCACATGAGTTGAAGTAATTTCGCCAGCCGCGAACGATCGAATTCACCTTGGCAATAAGTCGACTCAAAGCCCGGTCACGGCGATTGGCATATGGCAGGCGCTGCGACCGGAAGCCTTCCCTTGCTGCGTAATCTTTTTCCTGCTTTTCAACTCCGCGTTTGCGTCACTGCTTCACACGTAAGTTTCGTATTCCGCATTGTACATCATGGACTTAATATGTTGGGTCAGGTCCGCCGGTCTTTCTTTGGTGGCCAACCCGCGTTCGTAGGCGACTTCGGCCGTAGCGACGGCTATTGCCAGGGAGACCTCGCGTATCCTGGTAAGCGGAGGATAAACGCGGCCCTGGTCCAGATCGGCCTGCGAAACCTGCCGGGCGAGCGTTCCGGCGGCTGCATGAAACATATCGTCGGTTATGTGGCGGGCGCCGCAGGCTATGGCGCCCAGCCCCACGCCCGGAAAGATATAGACGTTGTTTCCCTGTGCGGGATGAAACGTTTTCCCATTGACGGAAACCGGAGCGAATGGGCTTCCGCCGGCGAAAATCGCTCGCCCCCGGGTCGATGCGTAGGCTTCTTCGGCGGTACACTCGGCCATGCAGGTCGGATTCGAAAGGGAAAAGACGATCGGCCTTTCATTGATATCCGCCATGGCTTCCAGAATTCTGCGGTCGAAGAGTCCCGGCTTTCCGCAAACTCCGATAATGGCCGAAGGCTTGAGAGCCCGGACGGCTGCGAGAAAGTCCGTAAGGAACTCGAACTCGTGTGCGAAATGGAGTTTATCGCCGCCGAGATCGGTACGACTTTTCACTACCAACCCCTTTGAATCGAAAAACCAGCACCGGCGGCGAGCCTCTTCGACCGAGAGCCCTTCGGCCTTCATCGCCGACACAGCCAGATTACCCGCTCCTATCCCGGCTTCGCCTGCTCCGAGAAAAAGCACTCTCTGCTCGCCGAGTCTTCCGCCTTTTATGCGAAGCGCCGAGAGAAGCCCCGCAACCGTTACGGCCGCCGTACCCTGGATGTCGTCATTGAACGCGCATACGACATCGCGATACTCATTTAGCAGACGGAAAGCATTTGCATTTGCGAAGTCTTCGAACTGGACCAGACAGCGCGGAAAGACTTCCTGCACCGCCACCATGAATTCCTCGATCAGTTCGTCGTAAACCTTGCCCCGGGTCCTCTTTTGCTGCAGACCGATATAGAGCGGATCACCCAGGAACCGCTCGTTTTCCGTGCCCACATCGATTGTCACCGGCAGGGAAAGCGAGGGATGAATGCCCGCGCATGCCGTGTAGAGGGCGAGCTTGCCGACGGGAATTCCCATCCCGTTGGCACCCAGATCCCCGAGTCCGAGAATGCGCTCGCCGTCGGTTACCACTATGATGCGGATGTCCTTGAACGGCCAGTTTCTCAGCAGATCGGCGATGTGGCCCTTGTCCCGGACGGATATGAAGATGCCCCTCGGCGCCCGGAAGATATGGCCGTACTCCAGGCACGCCTGCCCCACGGTCGGGGTATAGATGAGGGGCATCAGTTCTTCGATGTTATCGATCAGCACCCGGTAGAAAAGCGTCTTGTTTCGATCCTGAAGACTCGTAAGAAAGATATATTTTTCGATGTCCGAATTTTTTCTGCGCAGGTTCTCCAGAACACGCTCCGCCTGTTCGGCCTGCGTGTGGATGCGCGGAGGCAGAAGCCCCTGCAGGCCCAGCGCCTTTCGCTCCTCTTCGGTAAACGCGGTCCCCTTGTTCAGAACCGGGTCCTTGATGAGCGAAAGCCCGGTGGGAAACCAGGGGCGCATGCCTATGTTCTGCCCCGCCGTTCGCAGGCTGCAGCGGCTCAAAAGAGATTCGAGATTGACGTGGTCGAGCAGCCTGGAAAGCGTGCCCTCTTCTATCATTTTCGATTTGAACCGGATGACGGTGTCGTCATCCTCGAACAGTATACGGTACATAGGTCCTGATTCCTTGGTGATGTGTCACGGGGGCCGGTCGGGTCCCGAGCATCGAGCCGGAGGACTCGTTTCTCGGGACCCATCGATTACGGCCCGAGGTTACGCCTCTACGCAGGTCGCCGAGCTTCCCGGGGAGAGATCGTCGCCGGCAGCAATTCCGGCGTCCACGGAGGCAAGAGAAATGGAGCTGGTCTCCGGGCTGAAAAGCATGCTCGCGAAAGTCAGAATTGCCCCAATCGTCAGAATCACCAGCGCGGAAATCCACAGGTCTCCCTTTTCAATGGCCTGTATCGCCGGTATGCGGTGCACCCACCAGACATAAACGCTGAACCAGGCGCCCAGAAACGCCCCGGAAGAATACCCGAATCCAACGCCCACGGCCCGGCGTTCGGTCGGGAACCGTTCGGCAAGGTAGGCCGGCACGATGCCCCAGGCGAGTTTGAGCATGCAGGCCATCGTCGCTCCCACCAGCGCCAGCATGACGTTGCGGGCGAGGGCCGCATGGTAGAGCACGTAGAAGGAGGGAAAGCCGAAGACGACGACAAAGACACAATAATACATGGTCAGCTTCTTCCTTCCGAGGAAGTCCGAAAGCCAGCCGTAAAAAATGTAGCCGAGAAACGCCAGGAAAAGGGCAAAACCGTAAATGAGAGAGTAGGTGGTGGTATCGAATCCACGACCGTGCAGGGTAAGAATGTCCGGCAGAAATCCATAGACCGAATAGTCTGTCAGAAAAAGTCCGGTCATGAAGGTGAAGACCTGCAGGAAGCCCCAGAGAGCGGGCGGCTTGAACAGGCTGAGAAAGGGCGCCCGGGCGAGTTTGCCTTTCTTTTTGAGTTTTTCGAATTCAGGGGTCTCGGGCAGGGCCTTCCGGATGTAGAGGGCCACAAACACCGGCAATAAGCCGGTCAGAAACACTATGCGCCAGCCGTACCGGAGCATGGCGTCAGCGCCCAGGATATGGGAGAACAGGGCAAACATCAAAGAAGCGATGACATAGCCCATCGGAAACCCGGATTGAATGAAGCCGCCGACAAGACCGCGCTTGCCGGAGGGAGAATGTTCGATGGCAAAGGTGTGTCCCACCGCATATTCCCCACCGAAAAAACACCCCATGAAAAATCTCAGGACGCAAAACATCACGTACGCCCATACCCCCCAGGTCGCCTCCGTGGGAAGCAGGGCGGTGAGAAGCGACATGAAGCCCACCCCGCCAATGGTGAACACCAGCAGTTGCCTGCGACCGAGTTTATCCGCATAGCGGCCGAAAATGGCGGAACCGACCGGCCTTGCCGCCATGGTTATCGAATAGGTGAAGATGACAGCGATGTATCTCCAGGCTTGGGATCCCCCGGATGTGAACAGTTTTACAAGGATCGGGGCCATGCAGATCACGAGCGCCATATCGTAGGCGTCGAGCCCGAATCCCAGGAACTGCGATATCATCGCCATCCTTGCACCCTTGCTTAGCGTAGCTTTCTCATTCGCCGACATGAGGTTAACCTCTCCTTTCGAGTCTATGGTTTGGAGCGAACCAGCCCCTTGCCTCCCATCCGGTAAAGATGAGAGAGTCGAAAATTATCTCGGTATCCCGATTACTTGTCTCCACAGCACTGCGAATGAGACTTCCCAATGGCAAGAACGATGCCGAATACGGAACAGCAGCCAAAAGGGGAGGAGCCAATTTGCCAAGATGCCGATTATAGGGGAAATAGCGGCCAAGGTTCGCCCTCCCTCCCAAAGTCTCACGCCGGTCTTTCCGCTTAAAGGGTGGCGAAAATCAGCCATACTTCAGCCGGCCATCGGGCTGCTTTCGCCGCCAAGCTCAGTCGAGCCGGTTGTCGCAAAGGGTTTCCGGAGAGCGGCCGAATTTTGCCGGGGCATGGCGAAAATTCGCCACCTGATACCGGTTTGCCTCCCCTCGTTGCTTGATGGAAAAATGTTGGGGTTCGCCGGGCTCACTCCATCTACGATCCGACGAATGTTCGGATGCATTTTGAACGCGTGTTGGGGTTCGCGGGGCTCACCCCAACCTACGGGTGACTTTACGTTCTTTTGGGGTTATTCTGCCCCTGCGTCATGAATGGTAGATATTGGAACACCCTTATGGTTCTGCGGCTTTCAATAGCAAAAAAATTTATATTTGCATTCCTTCTGGTATCCATAATTCCGCTCTGCGTTATGGGGTACTGGTCGCTGCGCAGTATGCGCTCCATCGACCGAACGGCGGTCAGGAGTTCTGCCGCCCAGTTGGAAAGAGAGGCCAGGGTGGCGCTGGAACTGCGCGCCATCGAACTCGCTTCACGCGTCACCCAGACTTTGCGCTCCTGCGAATCCGACCTTCTGACACTAAAGATGCTGCCAAGAGATCCGGAAATCTATCGCCAATTTTCCATTGACCACCGGGGATCGATTTGGACGCGGGAACTCGATAACGGGATCACCCGGGCAGTTCATAAGGAGATACCGCTCTATGAGGGAATCGCCTTTATCGGCGCAGACGGAATCGAACGGATTCGAATCGTGGAAGACCGCATCCTGGGGCCGTCGCACCTGCGTGAAGTCAGTAAACCGGAAAATACCACGTACAGGACCGAGAGGTATTTCGAAGAGGCATCGAAGCTCAAATCGGGCCAAATATGGGTCTCTCACCTGACCGGATGGTACGTAAACCGTGCTGAGTCCCTGCGCGGCAGGCGCTACAAAGGGGTCATCCGTTTTGCAACCCCGTGCCGGGACGACCGGGGGCGGCTGGAAGGGGTGCTGGTGCTTTCCCTGGACTCCAGGCGACTCATGGAACTCGTCTCCCATGTTTTGCCCTCCGGGAAGCAGTCGGGATTTCCAACCTATTCGAGCGGCAATTACGCCTTCATGTTTGACGATCAAGGCTGGATCATTTCCCATCCCAAGCCTTCGGATATTCGGGGCGTTCTTCCGGATGGAAGCAGTTTCAGCACCGATCCGAAGTTTTACACGCGAAACCGGCTTCTTGCGGGACAGGTGCCGTTCAATCTCGACCACGTGCGCTTCATAAATCCAAACTATCAGTTGATAGCCCGTGAGGTGCGGGCCTTGCACTCGGGTGTTACGAGCACATTCAACGTGGCGGGAACTCCGCGGATAATGGCCTATGCCCCGATTCTCTACAACAGCCCTCCCTACAATCGGTACGGAATATTCGGAGGAATCACCGTCGGGCTCGAAACGGAAAAATTCAAGCAACCGGCGCTGCTGGCAAGCTTCAAAATAGATGAAATGGTCGAAAGGACCAAACGGAACAGCCTCCTCATCCTCGCCTGCTCAGCACTTCTTGCAATCGGTCTCGCCCTCATGCTTTCCAGGACTTTGACCAGGCCGATCCTCTCCCTTGCCGCGAAGGCGAGGGAAATCGCCGCCGGGCGCATAGTCGATGAGGCGGCCGTTCGAACAGGGGACGAACTGGAGGTGCTGGCGGACAATTTCGCCTATATGACCAGGCAGGTTCTGGAGCACCGCAAAAGTCTCGAAAAGTCGCTCTCCGAGCTGGCGCGGTCCAAATTGGCCGTCGAAGGGCACATGGAACAACTGGAAAAGCAACTGCGGGTGCTAAACAACATACACTATCTCAGCCAGTATCTCAGCACCGTCTACGACCGCGATCAGGTGCTCGGGACCGTGCTCAGGACCTGCGTGGAAGGATTGGGGTTCGATCGGGCCATACTCTATCTGTTCGATGATCAGACCCGCCAACTGGTCTGCAACAGGACCTTCGGATTTTCCCCCGACGATGAAAAACGGGCTGCGGCGGTATCCTACAGCCTCGACAGGCACGCGTGCATCCCCACCCGGGTATTCCGGGAAGGCAAGACCATCTTCGTCAGGGACATCCGTTCGGAGGAAACGGCGACTCCCCTGGACCTCAGGATCTCGGAAGTCAGTAAAACCGATTCCTTTATCTTCACGCCCGTCATCACCCGGGACCGCGTTATCGGGGTCCTGGGCGCCGACACCAAAATCTGCCGGCGCGAGATCGGGGACATTGACGTCGAATCTCTCCAGATCCTGGCAAATGATGCCGCCCGCGCAATCGAGCGCTCCGACCTCTACAGCAGTCTGCTCGGGCAGCGAAACTTCGTCGAGTCCATTATCACTCACATCACCAACGGCATAATCACTCTTGATGAATCGGGTGCGATTACCTGGTTCAATCCGTACAGCGAAAAGGTTTTCGGCATCGACAGGCAGAGCGCCACGGGAAGAAACTACCGGGCCGTTTTCGCGGAGCTGCCGTCCTGGGTGGAGGTGATCGAGCGGTATCTGGCATCATCGACGGTAAAGCAAGGTCCGGTAGAATATCGCTGCCCGTTTCCAAACGCGCGGGAAAAGGTCCTCGAAGTCTACCTCTCCACCATTTACCATGAGAGGCGCAGGGAAAACGTGTTCCTCATCATCGTCCGTGATGTTACCCAGCGCAAACTCATGGAGGAGCACATTCGCCGGTCCGACCGACTGGTGAGCCTCGGAGTGCTCGCCGCCGGAGTCGCTCACGAAATCCGCAATCCCCTCACCGGGATATCTCTTCTCATGGACGACCTGCACGATCGTTTGCACGATCTTCCCAAGGAACGGGAATTGATCCGCAGGTCGCTCCAGGAAATAGACAGGCTCGAAAACCTGACAAACGGCCTTCTCGAGTTCGCCGTGCCGTCCAGGCAGATCAATCTCGAACTGCGCCCCGTCGGCGAGGTGGTGCACAATACCTTTTTCCTTGTAAGGAAGCTTTGCAAAAACAATAATGTCAGCCTTTCGCTGCAATCCGATGAGGCGCTGCCTCTTTTGCGTCTGGATCGGGAAAAGCTCCAGCAGGCACTGTTGAATCTGCTGATGAATGGTGTTCAGGCCATGCCCGAGGGGGGAGAGCTGAAAATCGAGGTCACAGAGGTCGCCGCGGAGGAATCGCTGCTCTCCAAACCCGCAGTGCGCATCCTTGTGCAAGATACCGGAAAGGGCATTTCCCCGGAGGATATCCCCTATGTGTTCGATCCTTTCTTCTCCAGAAACCCGTCGGGATGCGGCCTGGGCCTGGCCATAGTCCACGGGATCGTCCAGGAGCACGGCGGAAAGATTTCGCTTTCCAGCGAGCTTGGCAAGGGAACGATCTTTTGGATGGATCTACCCGTAAAGGCTTGAGGAATCCCGGGATTCCAATTTCCTCGGCCCTTAAAATTTCCCGAATTGGTTTGAATCATGGAACGAATTCTTATCGTCGACGACGAAGCGTTTATTCGCGAAAATCTGGAGCGCATCCTCAGGGAAGATCAATACGGCGCCACTTGCGCGGGCAATGGAACAGAAGCGCTCGCACTCCTGCAGGAGAGTTCCTTTGACCTGGTGTTCCTCGATCTGAGGCTGCCCGGTCTGTCGGGCCTGGAGGTGCTCAAAAAGATAAAGGAATCCGCCCCCGATCTGCTGGTCATCATAATGACCGGGTATGCCTCGGTGGAATCGGCCGTGGAAGCCTTGAAGATGGGCGCCTACGACTATATCAAAAAGCCGTTCAAGGCCGACGCAATAAAACTCATCGTTAAACTCGCGCTCGAAACCCAGAGCCTCAAGCGCGAGGTCGAGCGCCTGAAAAAGCAGAACGAAGGCATATTCAGCAGCAAGCCCTTTATCGTGCAAAATCCAGCGATGAAAATCCTCCTGGAGCAGGTCCGCGAGGTGGCCAGACACTCCGATACAACCGTTTTGATCACCGGGGAAACGGGAACCGGTAAAGACCTCATAGCCCGCACCATACACAGCCTCAGCCCCAGGGCCGACCGGCCTCTCATCGAGGTCAACTGCGCCACTCTACCCGAAAATCTGCTGGAAAACGAACTCTTCGGTCACGAATCCGGCGCCTTCACCGGAGCCAAGGGGAGAAAAATCGGCCTGTTCGAAGCCGCTGACGGAGGAACCCTGTTCCTCGATGAAATGGGTGAGCTCAAGCCCGAATTACAGGCAAAACTGCTCCGGGTCCTTGAGGACAAAAAAATCCGAAGACTCGGAGGCGCCCAACTGCGCGCAATCGATGTCCGCATTATCGCCGCCACAAACCAGGACCTTCGGGAGGCCGTAAAGACCAAGCGCTTTCGGGAAGATCTTTTCTACAGGCTCCACATCGTACCCATCCACCTGCTCCCCCTGCGCGAAAGACCCGAAGATGTCGTCGCCCTTTCGAAATATTTCCTTGCCGAGTACTCCAAGAAATTTTTCCGCAACTTCAAAGGCTTGAGCAAAGAGGCCATGGATCTGCTGCTCGCGTACCGATGGCCGGGAAATGTACGGGAGATGCGCCACATGATCGAAAGAATCTGTATCATGCACGATGCCGAAATGCTCATCCCGGAGCATCTGCCCAAGGAACTGCAGGGCTCCCCCGACTCGGCGCCAGCCTCTCTGCCTTTCTATTTCCCCATACCCGAGGCGGGTCTCAACCTCGATGAGATAGTCGATCGCTTTACCCTCCACGTAATCGAAAAAACAATGGCCATGACGGAAGGAAATATATCCCGGGCCGCCAAGCTCCTGGGGGTTCCAAGAGGCACCCTTCGCTATAAGCTTTCAAAATATGGAATAGACAGTTGATGTGACCCGCCTTGCACGCTATCAACATGTCAGCAGTGATTCAACATGATATACGCCGTGTACAAATCCCGTGTGCTTTCAGCCCCCTCTCACCAGTCCGATCTTCGTTTTTCCCCATGGCCTTCTTCCTTGTGCAGGGACAGCACTGGCCAGGGCCTCCCGGACCCGTGGAACATCCGCCTTGCTCGGCTCTTCCGGCACATTCCCGTTGACATAGCGCATAGTATGTAATATGTCATTCTTCCATGAGAACCGACAACCACAATAATAATAAAAAAGAAGCCAGGGCCAAAGAGACCTACCTGAGCATCGTGCAGGCGGCGGTGAAGCTGTTTGCCAGGCAGGGCTATCACAAGACCACCATATCGGACCTCGCCCAGGCCATCGGACTTACTTCGGGGGCGATCTTTCACCATTTTGCGACCAAGGAAGCGATCCTTACGGCCGTGATCGACTGGCTCGAACGGGGCATCCACATCTACTCGGACATAACCGAGCGGGAGGAGCGCGGTTCGATTCGAATGGTCGAAGAAGTGGTGCGGGTGATGTGCGAACACTTCAAGCGCAATCCCGAAGCGACCATTTGTCTTGCGGCGCTTGCGACCGAATTTGCGGGGGGAGGCCACCCGCTGGAGACGCGCATTAAAGAAATCTATGAGGTTTTTGTAGAGTCTTTTGCAAACTGCCTGAGAAACCATCCCCGGGTATCAAATCCGCGTGCGGCGGCGGCGGCTTTTTTTGGCGCCGTGCAGGGAATCGCCGTACAGGGACTGCTGCGCGAGGGGGACCAGACGATCGACGAGCTGGCCGAGGGGTTTCTGAGCATGTTGAAGGAATGGTAGAGACCTTATTTTTTTCGAGCGAAGAGGAGCTTTTATGGAGATCAAAAGGATATGCGTACTGGGTGCGGGGATCATGGGGGCGGGAATCTCCCAGGTGGCGGCCGAGGCCGGCTTTGAAGTCACCATGCGCGACATCGAGGAGCGCTTCGTTGAAAACGGCATGAAAATCATTCGGAAAAATCTCGAACGCGCGGTATCGAAGGGCAAGATGGATACGGCGGCGATGGATGCGGTTTTATCGCGTTTGCGGGGCACAACCGAGCTCAAGAGCGCTGTGGAAGGCGCCGACCTGGTGATCGAGGCCGTGATCGAGATCATGGACCTCAAAAAGAAGGTCTACGCGGAACTGGAAGAGCTGTGCGCGCCCGGAACGATCTTTGCCTCCAACACCTCGGGGCTTTCCATCACGGAGATGGCTTCCGCCACGAAGCGGGCGGGCAGCTTCATCGGCATGCACTTTTTCAACCCGGTCCCGGTAATGAGGCTCGTCGAACTGATCCGCGGTTTTACCACCTCGGATGAGACCTTCGAGGTGTGCAGGGCTTTTGTGGAAAAGCTTGGCAAAAAACCTGTGGAGATCAACGAAGCCCCGGGCTTTGCAGTCAACCGCATTCTGTGCCCGATGATCAACGAGGCGATATTCGCCCTGGCCGAAGGGGTTGCCTCCGCCCAGGCGATCGATGAGTCGATGGTTTTGGGCGCCAATCACCCCATCGGCCCCCTGGCCCTGGCCGATATGGTCGGACTCGACACCCTCCTGCACGTCATGGACGGGCTCCAGAAGGAAATGGGTGACGACAAATACCGACCCGCCCCCCTTCTGCGCAAAATGGTGCGCGCCGGCTACCTCGGACGCAAAAACGGCAAGGGTTTTTTCCAATACGACAAATGAGTGAAGGAGCAGCAGCATGCAGTACGGTCTCACGGAAGAACAGGTATTGTTGCAGAACATGGTCCGCCGCCTTGCCAGGGAAAAGGTCGCCCCGGGGGCGGCAAAGCGTGACGAAACGGGAGCGTTCGACTGGGAAATGGTGGATCTCATGCGGGAAAACGGTCTTTACGGCATCGATTTTCCCGAAGAGTTCGGGGGCTCCCACGCAGGGATGCTGTCTTTGGCCATAGTCGTCGAGGAACTCTCCAAGGTCGATGCTTCCTGTGGACTGCTCATCGCGGACCACGAACTGG
>JAKAJS010000229.1 GCA_021813685.1 Deltaproteobacteria bacterium
GATGCCTTTACCTTCATCCTGCTCATTGGAATCCTCATTGTACGACCCACCGGCATTCTCGGTGAACGCGTCGCGGAGAAAGTATGATGAACGAATTGAGTCAGTCGGAACATATTGACGTCACATCGGCCGGACGGACAACGGCAGCCAAAAACGTGGGCGTGTTGGGTTTTGCCGTCTTTATGTGCGCCATGCTGGCCATACCCATGGTGAGCAATCAAAGATGGCTCGCCGTGGCGACGACCTTCCTCGTTTTTTCCGTTGTGGCTCTCAGCCAGGATATCGTTCTTGGCAAGGGCGGCATGTTCCACATGGGCCACGCCATGTTTTTCGGCCTCGGCGCCTACACGACTGCGATACTCAACATGACGTTTCATGTGCCCGTTCTGTGGTCGCTCCCCGCCGCCATTATCATTCCCGCCCTGTTCGGGATCCTTCTCGCCGGTCCGATCGTGCACCTGCGCGGCGATTACCTGCTGGTGGCAACCGTTGGTTTCAACATGGTTTTCGTGCAGGCGCTGGAAAACGACGTTTTCGGAGTGACCGGGGGACCCAACGGGATCTTCGGCATCGGTTCGCCTCACATTTTCGGCTTCACGCTCTCCTCCGAGACTTCGGTCTACTATTTCGCCATGGTGGTCTTTGTCTTCACCCTTGTGGTGATGCGAAATCTGGAAAACAGCAAAGCGGGGCGCGCCCTCCACTATCTGCGCGAAGACGCCCTGGCGGCGGAAAGCATCGGCATAAACACCCGGGTGTACAAGATTTTCGCCTTCGGTCTGGGCGCAGGCCTTGCGGGGCTGGCAGGTGCTGTGTATGCCGTGCAATATTCGGCGGTAAGCCCCGATGCCTTTAACTTCCTGCAGTCGGTGCTCTTTTTCAGCATCGTGATCGTGGGCGGCTCTTCCATACCCGGGGTGCTGCTGGGAGTCGCGGTCATGTTCGTGCTTCCCGAAGCGTTTCGCCAGTTTGCCGAATGGCGGTATTTCATCTTCGGCTTTGCCATGATACTGGCAATGATCCTGCGACCCAAGGGCATCTGGCCGGCAAAGTTCGGCCGTATTCCCGGCTATTTGACCAAGGGATAGAACGTTATGGCGCAAAACAGGTTGGTCCTGGAAAATGTAACGAAAATATTCGGTGGATTGACGGCGGTCGACAGCGTCAGTTTTACCGTCGAAGAAGGGCATATCTACGGTATCATCGGTCCCAACGGAGCCGGAAAGACCACCGTTTTCAACTGCATCACCGGCATCTACAAACCGGAGCGCGGCACCATAACATGGCGTGATGAGGATATCACCGGATTTAGCCCCAATCGCGTGGTCGGCTGCGGCATCGTGCGCACCTTTCAGACCATTCGCCTGTTCGGGCAGATGAGCGTGGCCGAAAATGTGATGTCCGGAAGGCATTACAAGAGCCGCCAGGGTTGGTGGAACGGGATCGTGCACACCCCGGGGTCGGCCCGGGATGAAAAGGCAAACTGGCTGAAGACCTGGGAATACATGGAATTCCTGGGCCTTACGCAATTTGCGGCCGCGCAGGCCAATAGCCTCCCCTACGGGATTCAGCGTCGGGTGGAGATGGCCCGGGCGCTCGCGGTCGAGCCATCGCTGCTGATCCTGGACGAACCGGCCGCCGGTCTCAACGACCGGGAAACCATGGATCTGGCCGATACCATACGCAAGATTCGAGACCGAGGCATCACGGTCCTGCTCATCGAGCATGACATGGATATGGTCATGTCTCTTACCGACTATATCACCGTGATCAATTTCGGAAAAAAGATCGCTGAAGGAACGCCCGGGCAGGTGCAGGCAAATCCCGAGGTTATCGAGGCTTATCTGGGCAGTGAGGATGACGAGGAATGAGCAGCCGTGAATTGTTGTTGAAAATTGAAGATCTGCATGTCTCCTACGGCAGCATTTCGGCCATAAAAGGGATTTCGCTCGAGGTCTACAAAGGGGAAATCGTCACGATCCTGGGCGCAAACGGGGCGGGGAAGACGACAACGCTTCGGACCATCAGCCGGCTGCTCAAGCCCAAATCGGGGAGCATCCGGTTTAAGGAAAGCGAACTGATGGACCGCCATGCCCATAAAGTCGTCGGGATGGGGATAAGCCATTGCCCGGAGGGGCGGCGCATCTTCGGAGTCCTGACGGTCGCAGAAAACCTGAGCCTTGGCGCCTATGTGCGTAAAGCGGTTGACAGGGAAAGACTCGAGTGGGTATATGATCTTTTCCCGCGGTTAAATGAGCGCAGAAATCAGCTCGCAGGAACCCTTTCCGGCGGGGAACAACAGATGCTGGCCATAGGCCGGGCCCTCATGAGCAAGCCCGAGATGCTGCTGCTCGATGAACCCAGCCTCGGACTCGCCCCTATACTGGTCAAGGCGATCTTCAAAAAAATCAGGGAAATCAGCGAGACCGGGGTGACCGTCCTGCTGGTGGAACAAAACGCTCGGGCAGCGCTCAAACTGGCCGACCGGGGGTACGTGCTCGAGGTCGGAAAAATCGTCCTGCACGGCGCTTCCAACGAGTTGCTCAATTCGGAAAAGGTCCAGGAAGCCTATCTGGGCAAGAAAAAATAGCCGGGCAAATGGCTGATCAGAAAAAAGCCTACCTGTACGGTATTTCAGCGGTGCTCTTGTGGTCGACCGTGGCGTCGGCTTTCAAGATCTCGCTCCGCTACATGGCGTCTTGCGAGCTTTTGCTTTTTTCCAGCCTCACCTCGCTTCTGGTCCTGGCGGGAGTTCTTTTCGTGCAGGGCAGGCTGCGGCAGGCATTGTTCAGTTCACCGCAGGAATACGGCCGCTCTCTGAAACTGGGGTTTCTAAATCCCTTTCTCTATTACCTGATGGTTTTTAAAGCCTATGAGCTGCTCCCTGCTCAGGAGGCCCAGCCCATCAACTACACCTGGGCCATCACGCTCACCCTGCTTGCCATTCCTCTTCTCAAGCAAAAAATCACCCTGAAAGAAATTGCGGCCGTGGTTGTGAGCTACTGCGGGGTGTTTGTGATTTCGACCAGGGGAGCGGTTTTCGCCCCCCATATTTCGAGCCCGGCAGGAGTTGCACTGGCGCTCGCCAGTACCGTCATCTGGGCGCTCTACTGGATATTCAACACCCGCGATTCCCGCGACCCGGTCGTAGGCCTCTTTCTTAATTTCGTCTGCGGCGTTCCCCTTGTCTTCCTCTACTGCCTGATTTTTATCGGGCTGCGGCTTCCGCCCTGCCGGGGCCTCTTAGGAGCCATGTACAGCGGTGTGTTCGAAATGGGAATCACCTATGTGCTGTGGCTCTCCGCACTGCGGGAATCGGAAAATGCCGCCAGGGTGAGTAACCTCATTTTTCTCTCCCCGTTTCTTTCTCTGTTGTTCATTCATTTCCTGGTGGGCGAGAGGATCTACTCATCGACCTATGTCGGCTTGTTGCTGATAATGGCAGGGCTGGGCATTCAGCATCTGAGAAAGCGGCCCGTCGAACAACTTCAATAGGTCCAACTGCTGCCTTGGCGTTTATGGGGTAGCGCCCCTATCCGTGCGAAATCTTGCGCTGAGTGATCGGCCGTTTGCCTTTTTCCTGGATTTCACCGGGATCGCCCCCAAAAATCGGCTAAAAGCAATGCACACAATAACAATCGTGCGCATTGTTCACCGGGAAAATGCTATGTTATGTACATTGTTGCAGTTGGAGCATATCCAAGAAGAGAGGCGACCATGAGCGATCCGGCAAAAAAGCCGGCAACCTATGAAGACCTTTACAACATCCCCGAGAACATGATCGGAGAGATCATCAACGGGGAATTGATCGTATCCCCGAGGCCCGGGCCTAAGCATATGCGCACGGCGTCAGCATTGAGCATGAAGATCGGTCCTCCCTTTGACTTTGGAGAAGGTGGCGGTCCGGGAGGATGGATTTTTTTGATCGAGACGGAAGTTCGATTAGGGGAAAATATAGTCGTTCCGGACCTCGCCGGGTGGAAAAAGGAACGGTTTCCAGCGGGGTTGCAAGACAACTGGATTCCCGTTGCCCCGGATTGGGTGTGTGAGATCCTGTCACCGAGCACGGCGCTATATGACCGTACCGAGAAGAAAGCCGTCTACGCCGAGCATCGGGTGGGACACCTCTGGCTGGTCGATGTTAACAATATGACCATTGAGGTATATCGACTTGAATCCGGTGATTGGTGCCCCGTCAAAGTGTTTGGCGGCAGGGTAGCGGTGCGGCTAGAGCCGTTCCAGGTAGTAGAGATCGAACTCGGAGATTTGTGGCTCGAAAACGTACGGTCGCCAAGTTCTTGAGGGGAAAAATAAAGGGAGGTGATCTCGAAATAAAACGCTGGGAGCGCTGCCACGAAAAAAGGGGAGGTGTGCTGAGTGAGAAGCAAAAAGAATGGATTTTTCTTGCCGCCCGCTGGCTGCGCCTTTGTTAACGACGTTCCAAAAGGTTTTGTTCAGGCCTCGCCGCCGGCGGGGGCTTCGGGGCGATCATTGCCGTTTTTCATGTAGCGTGCAAATCGTTCGACGTGATCCCGGGCGACACGGCTTGCCTGCTCGGCGTTGCCGATCTCGATCGCCGCGACGATCTGGCAGAGGTCCTGGAAATCTTCCATCATCTGTTGCGCATTCATGGCCAGGTAGTCGTCGTAGTAGCGGTGAATGTTGTCGTGCAGGGTCTCGATAATGAAGATAAAAAGCGGGTTTCCGGTGATCTTGGCCAGGAACATGTGGAATTTCTGGTCTGTGTGGAGAAAGTCGTCACGATGAGTTGCCGGTTCTTTGCAATACTTTTCCGCTTCGGCAAGGATCGCCTTCAACTGGCGCACGTCCCGGGGCTTTGCCCTGAGCGCAGCGAGTTCCGCCACGTGCCCCTCGATCGCTTCACGGAATTCCCCGAGGTCGTCGACCGAGACTTTTTGAGCCCGCAGCAGCAGCGCCAAACCTTCGCCCATCTGGTCCGAACCGACGTCTCGTACGACCGCCCCCCCCGTTACGCCCATCCGCACCTCGATCAACCCCTTTTGTTCCAAAACGCGCAGAGCTTCCCGAAGCGTGCCCCGGCTGGTCTGGAAAGTCTCCACCAATTCCCGTTCCGCAGGGAGTTTTTCTCCGGTCTTCAGGCGGCCGTCAAGAATCGCCTCCTGGATCTGATGAACCACATCCTGAAAAACCCTGTTTCGTCTAACCTTTTGGAACATGGCGATACTACCTGCAGTAAGAGGGAAATGGAGAGGGATACCGTCGACGACCGACGGCTCTCGGCGATGAGAACCGTATAAAAGTCTAACCATTATACCATCGTGACCGGACCGGTCAAGCCTATTCTCATTATTGCTCCGGGCTGTAAATATGGCTATAGTGTTGCGAACGCAACCGGTCACAGAAAGGCCATCATGGAATCGGGCATTGTTTTCGACATCAGACGCTATTCCATCCATGACGGGCCGGGGATCCGCACGACGGTTTTCTTGAAGGGGTGTCCACTGGCCTGCGCCTGGTGCCACAACCCGGAGAGTCAATCGATCGGGCCTGCGGGCCTCTACCGCAGGGACCGCTGCATCGGCTGCGGAGAGTGTCTTGCGGTCTGCCCGGAGCAGTGCCTTAGCCGGGGCGAAGAGGGTATCGTCACGGACGCTTCGCGCTGCGTCCATTGCGGAGCCTGCTGCGGCGCGTGTCCGGCGGAAGCGCGCGAGCTTGTCGGACGCTCTATGAGTGTTGCCCGGGTGATGGAAGAGATTGCAAAGGATGAGACCTTCTACGACGAGTCGGGCGGCGGGGTGACTTTTTCCGGGGGCGAGCCCCTGGCGCAGGCGGAATTCCTTTTGGCCCTCCTGCGAGCCTGCGGACACTCGGAGATCCATCGCGCAGTGGATACGTCGGGCTTGGCCGATCCCGAACTCCTGGGGCGGGTGGCCGAACATACCGATCTCTTCCTCTATGATCTGAAGATAATGGACGGCGGCGAGCATCGCCGCCATACCGGGGTGGAAAACGGACTCATTTTGCGGAACCTGCAAATGCTCTCAAAACTGGGAGCGCGGCTTCGCATCCGCATCCCGCTGATCCCCGGCATAAACATGGATGGATGCAACCTGGACGAAGTCGGCGGCTTCATCGCGGCTTTGCCGTCGAGTTGTCCCGTGGATCTTCTCCCGTATCACGACTGGGCGAAGGGCAAGTACTCCAACTTCAACCTTCCGTTTCTCCTGGAAACCATCGCGCCGCCTCAGGAGGCGGAAGTGGAGGGTGCGGTGCAGCGGTTGCGCCGTTTCGGTTTGGAAGTCGGCATAGGTGGATAAAAGGTCATGAACGATCGAGTTGCACGCCTCAGGCGGCAGAGTTTTGAGATGCACCCTTCGGTTTCCGCGGAGCGGGCCGAGCTCGTTACCGATTTTTACCGGGAAAACGAGGGCAAACACTCCATTCCGGTGCTGCGGGCGCTGACTTTCAAGCATCTTTGCGAGAAGAAAACGATCTATATCGGCGCAGACGAACTCATCGTGGGAGAGCGCGGGCCTTTTCCCAAGGCGGTCTCGACCTTCCCGGAGCTCACCTGCCACTCCCTCGAGGACCTGGAAATTCTCAATTCGCGGGAAATGACACGCTATGCGGTCTCGGGCGAAACCCTGCAGGTCTACCGCGAGAAGATAATCCCGTACTGGACCGGGAGATCGATGCGCGACCGGCTCTTCGCAGAGCTTCCCGAAGCATGGAAAAGCGCCTATGCAGCGGGCATGTTCACCGAATTCATGGAGCAGCGCGCACCGGGGCACACGACTCTGGACGGAATCATTTACCGCAGGGGGATGGTTGATTTCAAGCAGCAGATCGCGGCGCGGATGGCCGCGCTGGATTATTTGAACGACCCGGAGGCCCTGGAAAAGGCCGAAGAACTGAAAGCCATGGTCATCTCCTGCGATGCGGTAATCATTTTTGCTGAACGGCACGCCCGGCTGGCGCTGGAGCTTGCAGCGGATACGGCCGACGCAGGGCGAAGAACCGAACTGGAGCGGATCGCCGAGGTCTGCCGGTGGGTGCCGGCGCACGCGCCGCGGGATTTTTGGGAAGCCCTGCAGATGTACTGGTTCATACATCTTGGAACCATCACGGAGCTAAACGGCTGGGACGCAATGAATCCGGGGCATCTGGACCAGCACCTGGAACCCTTCTATGTGAGGGGACTGGCGGATGGGAGCCTTGACCGCGACAAGGCCAAAGAACTCCTCAGTTGTTTCTGGATCAAGGTCAACAACCACCCCGCACCGCCCAAAGTGGGCATTACGGCACTGGAAAGCGGCACCTACAACGACTTTACGAACATCAATCTCGGAGGGTTGAAAGCCGACGGTTCCGACGGCACGAGCGAAGTCTCCTACATCATTTTGGATGTCATCGACGAGTTGCACCTGCTGCAGCCCGGCAGCAACGTCCAGATCAGCCACAAGACCCCCGAGCGGTTCCTCAAGGCGGCGTGCCGTGTGATACGAAAAGGCTACGGCTATCCTTCGGTGTTTAACGCCGATCAGGTGGTCATGGAGCAGGTTCGGACCGGCAAGCGCATCGAAGACGCACGCGAGGGAGGGTGTAGCGGGTGCGTGGAAACGGGCTGCTTTGGAAAGGAAGCCTATATCCTCACGGGATATTTGAACGTACCCAAAATACTCGAGGTGACCCTCAATCGCGGAATCGACCCGCGAACAGGCATCCAGGTCGGGCCTGAAACCGGCGACCCGCGTGCATTTACCGATTTTGAAGCCTTATTCGAGGCATTTGAGGCCCAGCTCAACTATTTTGTCGATATGAAGATCCGGGTGAATAACCTCATCGAACGGATGTTTGCCCGGTGCTTCCCCGCGCCGCTTCTTTCGGTAGTGATCCGGGACTGCATAGACAAAGGCCGGGATTACTACAACGGCGGCCCGCGCTACAACACCAACTACATCCAGTGCTGCGGGATCGGCACGATCACCGACAGCCTTTCGGCCATTAAAAAGCATGTCTACGAAGAGGGCGCCGTAACCATGGAGCACCTGCTCGAAGCACTGGGGAAAAACTTTGCAGGAGAAGAAGCGCTGCGGCTTCGCCTGGCCAATAAAACCCCCTTTTTCGGAAACGACGACGAAGCCGCCGACAGCATCATGCAGCGTGTCTACTCCGCCCTGTTCGACGCTATCGACGGGAAGCCCAACACCAAGGGGGGCAACTATCACCTGGACATGCTCTCGACCACCTGTCACGTCTATTTCGGCAAGGTGCTGGGCGCCACCCCCAACGGCCGGTTGGCCGGAATGCCCGAGTCGGACGGAACCTCTCCCTCTCATGGCGCCGACCGCAAAGGGCCCACCGCGGTGCTGAAATCCCTCGGGAAAATGGACCAGGTGAAATCGGCGGGCACGCTTCTAAACCAGCGCTTCCTGCCCGGCGTGCTCGAAGGAGAGGCGGGGATCGGCGGACTCGCCTCCCTGATCCGTTCCTACTTCAAGCTGAACGGTCACCACATTCAGTTCAACGTGGTCGATACCGAAACGCTGCGAAAGGCCCAGGCCGCCCCCGACGACTACCGGGACCTGCTGGTGCGCGTTGCGGGCTACTCCGACTATTTCGTCGATCTCGACCGCCATCACCAGGAAGAGATTATCGCCCGGACGGAGCAGGAATCGTTCTGAATATCGATTTGCGTGGCTCGGGCGTGGTGAAAACCACGTCCCGTTACAGTATGCGATCTCTTATCTCCTAATGATTTCGATGATCCTTTGAAGAACATCCTGCAACTTCTCACGTTTAATGCCTCCAGCACGGTACTCCACTATGCGTCTGTCAGCAGTGAACAGCCGATTTGGACGTATGTTGCCGGGATGTTTAAGACCGCCGACCTTGAAATCGGCTTTATCGAAAGGAATCCCGTATCTATCGGAAATCGTCTGGCTCGTGATCTGGCATAAGATAACGTCGTCGCCGTCAAGGGATGCGATGACCAGGGCCGGTCTTTTCTTGCTGGCGCTCAGGTCGGAGTAGGGACACTGGATAACGACGACGTCTCCTTTCACAAATCTGCCCAGGCAGCGTCCTCTTCCGGCCGATCCCAGTCACGTCGAAGCACCTGTTCCGAGGCAAGCATGATTTGAAACGAGTCGAAATCAGTTTTTCCAAGAAGATCCGTTCCGTCCCGGTCTAGTAGGAAAGAAACGAAATCATAAACAACGCTCAATTTTTCTGGGGGCAATCGCCGCAATCGATCTTCGATTTGCCCGATAGTGATTGAACGCTCCATGTGACTTCCTCCATCGAAAATGGCCTGCGTTCATCTAACCTGCTCAACCATCTAAGGATGGTAACACAATCGTCTCACTCTTGATAGACCGGATAAAAATTGGATTCCGTCGAAGTTTTTATCTCTTGCTTCCGCATCTCATTTACGTTTACAAAAGGGAAGCGCGAAGCTACCGGAACGCGGTGAACCGAAAAAACCTCAATGGAGCATTTCTTATGGCTATGACAGTGGAAATCAAAGACAACAAGCTGTGTATCGAGATCGACCTGGAAGAGCCCACGCCCTCCTCGTCCGGCAAGACCCTCGTGGTTGCGAGCACGCACGGCAATACCGTCACCACCGCCCAGGTGAACGGCAAACCGGTGACAATCGGCTTAAACGCTTACATCAAGAAATAACCGCGGCTCACTGTGCACTTTCGTGAAATAGTGCCGAGGAGTGGAGGACTGCATGGATAGAGGTGAGAAAAGTTCCGGGGTCGAGGCTGTAATCATTCTGGGGCATGGCAGCCGGGTTCCGGATGCGAGCAGGGATATGGAAAAGGTGGCCGCGCGTCTGCGCGAAAAATACGGCTATCCGATTGTCGAGGTTTGTTTCATGTCGAGGCTTGGGCCTCATTTTCCCGAAACTTTTGAAAAATGCGTGAACTCCGGGGCAACCAGGGTGCTGGTCGTTCCCTATTTTTTGCATTCGGGTTTGCACATACTGCTCGATATTCCGGAAATGCTCCAGGAAGAGGCGTCCAAATTTCCCGGCGTGAGCGTGCAACTGGGGCGCGGGTTCGGATTTGACGAATTCCTGGTAGATCTTCTCCAATCCAGGATCGAAGAAACCAGAAGCTCTGTGGACGTACGCGACCTGGTGCTTCCGCCCAAGGAAAAATACCCGGTCCCCGACGGACAGTGCGAATTTGTCCCCATGCCCCCGGACGAGGCGGCAAAATACGGGCATAAATGAAAGAAGCGGGAAGCGGGAAGAAAGCGGGCGCCCTTCCTACCGCTTCTCAGCGGACGGTGGAAAGACTGACGGGGGGCTTGGAATAGTATGAAACACGGCGTTTTGTATGGAATCGGTGTCGGTCCGGGCGACCCCGAGTTGATGACGGTAAAGGGCGCGAGGGTTCTCGGAGGTTGCCGGCACGTTTTCGTTCCCAAGGCCCGAAGCGATAACGGGAGCATCGCCCTTGCCATAGCCGGACGGTATTTGGGGCCGGATTGCCGCGTCCACGAATTGGTTTTCCCCATGAGCGCAGACAGGGGGGAACTGTCGCATCACTGGACCGAAGCGGCCAAAAGTGTGGCGGAAGTGCTCGCTGCGGGGGAAGATGCGAGTTTTCTAACCCTTGGCGACCCTTTGCTCTACTCCACCTACATTTACCTCGTGAGATATCTGCGCGAGCAGCTCCCCGGAGCCGAGGCGATAACCGTTCCCGGAGTCACAGCCTTTAGCGCGGCGGCGGCTTTGGCGGAATTTCCCGTAGGCGAGGGCAGGGAGCGTGTGGTGATCGTGCCCGCCTCCGACGATCTCGATGTTTTCGCAGAAGCGCTGGCGGCCGGCGGGACCGTTATCCTGATGAAAGTCGGCAAAAGACTTCCCGCCGTGCTCGATCGAATCGAGAAGGCCGGTCTGCTCGACCGCGCGGTGTTTGTGTCCCGGGCCGGGTTAGATGGCCAGAAGGTCGAAACCGATCTTCGCAACTTGCGAAGGCAGGCGGTGCAAACCGACTATCTGTCTATCGTGCTTGTCCACGCAGGGGGGGAACAAACAAAGGCTTGACAAAACCGCCGGATTCTTTTAGGAGATAAAGGTGAGTTAGATAGCTATTCGAATGCTGGCCTCCGGGCCATAAAAGGGAAACCGGTGAAATTCCGGTACGGACCCGCCGCTGTGATCGGGGACGAAAGCCGCAGTTGGACCACTGCCCATAGTTTTACGGGCGGGAAGGGGCGGCCGGTAGGTTGATCCGAGAGTCAGAAGACCTAGCATTCGGTGTATTGCTCCGGGGAGATGGCAAATCCTCTGGCGCTTGTGCGCTGGGGGTTTTTTTTTGCCCCGCGCGCAATACATTCATCCTCGTGGAAAGGGAGACAACTCATGGCTACGCTGGTCGAACAGGCAGTAAACGGCATTATCACCGAAGAGATGGTGCAGATCGCGTCACTGGAAGGTCTGGAGCCCGCCGTAATTCGCCACAGAATCGCCGAAGGGCAGATTGTGGCCCCCCTCAACAAAAATCGCCCCTGCAGTATAGTCGGCATAGGAATGGGACTACGTTCGAAGGTGAACGCCAGTATCGGCACCTCGACCGACATCGTTGATATCGATGCGGAAGTGCGAAAGGCAAAAGCCGCGGAGGCAGCCGGGGCCGATACCCTTATGGAGCTCTCGGTCGGCGGTGACCTCGACAAGGTCCGCAGAGAAGTCCTTGCCGCGGTGAACCTGCCGGTCGGAAACGTGCCTCTCTACCAGGCTTTCTGTGAGGCTGCGCGCCGCTACGGCGATCCCAATAAGCTCGATGAGGAACTGCTTTTCGATCTGATCGAAAGACAGTGTGCGGACGGAATCTC
Organism: Deltaproteobacteria bacterium; assembly: GCA_021813685.1. GTDB lineage: Bacteria > Desulfobacterota > Syntrophobacteria > Syntrophobacterales > Syntrophobacteraceae > SbD1. The sequence goes on from JAKAJS010000229.1 coordinate 11,839, forward strand.
CTTTATGGCAATTCACTGCGGGATCAATCTCTACACTATCGAACGGCTCGAACGGCAGGGCTACCGATACGGGGGCCTGGTGAGCAAAGGCGGGACGTCGATGGTTGCGTGGATGCAGAAAAATAAACGGGAAAACCCGCTCTACGCAAAGTTCGATCGCGTCGTCGAAATACTCAAAAAATATGACGTGGTCCTCTCCCTGGGCAACGGGCTGAGATCGGGCGCCATCGGCGACTCCTTCGACCGGGCGATGGTACAGGAGCTTCTCATCAACTGCGAACTGGCCGAAATCGGCAGGAAGATGGGCTGCCAGATGATGGTCGAAGGCCCGGGACACGTGCCGGTCGATGAAATCGAGGCGAACATCATTTTGGAGAAAAAGATGAGCAACTCCGCTCCCTACTATATGCTGGGTCCGATCCCGACCGACGTCGGGGCAGGCTATGACCATGTCGTAGCAGCCATCGGCGCGGCATACAGTGCGCGCTACGGAGCGGACCTCATCTGCTACATCACGCCCGCCGAGCACCTTGCCCTGCCAAACGAGGAAGACGTGACCGAAGGGGTGCGGGTAGCGCGCCTTGGCGCCTACATAGGAGATACGGCCAAGTACCCCGAACGTACGCGCGCCAGGGACATGGCCATGGCCAAAGCTCGAAGGGACCTCGACTGGGAGGGACAGTTCAAACACGCCCTTTTTCCGGAAAAGGCCAGGGAAATCCGCGACAGCAGATCGCCTCACGACAAGAAAGTGTGCACCATGTGCGGGGATTTCTGCGCCAATAAGAACTCTTTTGAGCTTTTCGGGCATTTACTTGCCGGAACAGCCAAAGAGTAGGTTGCGAGCGGGCCGGGGGGGGAGAAAAAGAAGAGGCAAAGAGCGGGGAAAGGCTTCCCCCGCACCCCCGGGAATCGGCTCGCACGCGCAAGGCGCGTGCGAGCCGATCGCTCAGCGCTTCGGAGAGAGGCCACGCAACGTTGCGTGGCCTCTCTCCGAAGCGCTAACTGAGCCGCGCAGCGGCGTGGGGGTGCAGGGGGCGAAAGCCCCCGCGCTTTTGTTTTCTCTGTCACGGGATTAGAGACGTGAGGCCAAATGGGACGCAAACCTCACCAAAACGGAGACATAGCATCCGAGGGGTACCAGCGCCTGGAAGATCTTGCCACGGCCTACTGGTATTCGGAGGTGCTGTTCGCCTCGCTCGAGTTGAACGTCTTCGGGCTGCTGGCGGAGCGTCCGGCGACTGCGGAAGAGCTTTCGGCGAAGACGGGGTATGATGCCGATGGACTTCTCCGGCTGCTTGATGCTTTGGTGGTTCTGGGGCTGCTGGCAGAGTATGAGGGGGAGTTTTCAAACGGTCCGCTTGCCGCGAAGCGGCTTGTACCGGGAAGCCCCGATTATCTCGGTGACTTTCTTCTCTACCGGCGCTACTTCGCCCCTCACTGGCAAAGGCTTGCTTCGAGGGTACGGGACGGGGCGCGGGCAAATGAGCGCCAGGTGGATGAGCCTCAGGAAAAATACCGGGAGCGCACTTTTGCATACGTGAAGGCGCTCGATCTTCAGGCGAATCTCAAGGCCGCAGAGGCCATAGATTGTATAAGGGATTTTTTCTCCTCACCGCCCGGTCTGGTGCTCGATGCGGGCGGCGGGGCCGGGGCATGGTGCCGGGCGCTCGGAAAAGAGTGGTCAGGGGTGCGAGCCGTACTTCTGGATTTGCCCGAAACCATCAGTGCGGCCCGTAGGCTCTATCCGGATCCCGAGGCTTGGGGGGGCATCGAAGCGGTTGCCGGTTCCCTTCTCGTGCCGTGTATCGCCGGAGGGCGGTTCGATCTCATCGTCGCCTCCAACGTGGTGCACGCCTACGGCCGCCGGGAGGCCGCCGCGATCCTCGAAAATCTGGCAGCGAGTCTTGCGCCCGAAGGTACGCTTCTCGTGCACGACTATCTGGCGGATGCACACGACAGCGACTCGGTGAAGGGGGCACTCTACGACCTGCACATGCTCCTCAATACCTATAACGGGCGCGTCTATAAGCTGGAGGAAATGGTCGAGCTGCTTGAGGGCGCAGGGCTGGATAACGTTCGGTTCCTTCACCTCGAAAGCGACACCTCGATCTTTTTGGCAAAGCGCGGCTCCTTCGGCGAAAAGGGCAGGGTTTTCAGCCCCGAGATGCTTCCCTTGCTGGCCAAGCGGGCGGGATTCTCGTTTGCCCGCGTGATCGATACGCGCGAGATAGCCGTCGAGCCCTGGGTGCGCCTCAAATGCCGGTTTGGCTGCGGCCGCTACGGGAGCTCGCTCCAGTGTCCACCCTATGCTTTGGACGAGGAGCAGATGAGAAATGTGGTCTCCGGATACCGATGCGCCCTGCTGGTCCAGGGCGAACCGCCCTCGACCCGGTTTCACGAGCGGCTGCTGGCCCTCGAACGCTCGCTTTTGCTTGAGGGATTTCGCGAAGCTCTCGCTTTCGGGGCCGGCCCGTGCGCGGTTTGCCCCTCGTGTCCGGAAAACGGCCGCTGCCGTTTTCCGGAAAAGGCCAGGCCGTCGCTTGAGGCTTGCGGGGTAGACGTCTATGAAACCGCCCGCCGGGCCGGTCTTCCCCTGAACCCTGTTTTGCACAGGCAAGGCTACGTCAAGTACGTGGGGCTCGTGCTCTTTGGTAGGAAACGCAATGCGGATTCTCTTCATCCAGGCAGTTTCGACGCATGACTGCGGCGAGATGGTCTTCCCGCTGGGTCTTGCAAGACTCGCGGCAGTGACCGGGTCCGAGCACCAAATCCGGGGGATCGATCTCAATCTCGACCCCTTTCCGTGGCCGGCCCTGGCGAGCGAACTGGAGGAGTTCAAACCCGACGTGGCTGCCGTTTCTTTCCGCAACCTCGACCCGCTTGCCGGAAATCTCCTCTCGTTCGTCCCCCATCTGAAGACTCTCGGGGAAATTCTGAAAAACCACGCTCCCCGGGCTGTCACGGTGCTGGGAGGCTCTGCCTTCACGCTCTTTTCCCGCCGTATCATGGAGGAGGTCCCGCAAGTCGATATCGGTGTTCCGGGCGAGGCGGAAACCGTTTTTCCGATGCTCCTGGAAAATCTCGAAACCCCGGGCGCAGTCCCGGGCGTCTGGTGGAGAAAAGAAGGAGAACTGCAATCGAGCTCCACGCGGGTTTCCCATTGTATGGATCTCGATTCGCTGCCGCTTCCGGATTGGAAACTGTTCGAACCCGGCAGATACACGAGCAGGAATCGCTACGTCGCCTTTATGGGCGTGGAAACCAGGCGCGGCTGCGTAAATGACTGCAGCTACTGCCTCTACCCGGTGCTCCAGGGGCACTGTGTGCGGCTTCGAAGGCCCGAGTCGATCGTCGATGAACTCGAAATTTTGAAATACGATTTCGGAATTGAAAACGTCCATTTCACCGATGCGGTGGTAAATCAGCCGGCGTCCCACCTCGAGGCGGTCTGTAAAGAAATCCTGAGACGAAACCTCACAATCGGCTGGACGGGTTTTTTTCGTGAAGACGCTCTCTCGCAGGAATCTTTAGAACTCTACCAGAGAGCAGGGCTCATAACTCTTTATTTTTCAGCCGACGGCGCCTCCGAACACGCTCTTGCAATTCTTAAAAAGAATCTTCGTCTCGAACAGATCGTCTCTGCAGCAAAGCTTGCCGCCCGAAGCGGCGTATTGAGCGTGTATCATTTCCTGGTGAATCTGCCGGGAGAAAATGGTGAAACGGTCCGCGAGACCCGGCAGTTGCTCGACACTCTCTTTTCGCTGCACGCCCCTTGGGGAAATCTCGGAGCCGTGGTAATCAATAATCTCAGACTTTATCCCGGCTCGCCTCTCACCGAGAAAATCGTGCGGGGGCGTCTGATCGATCCGGCCACTGATCTTCTCTACCCGACCTATTTCAACCCGCCGCCCCTCGACCATCTGCGCCATGATCTGACGGCGTTTTGCATGAGTCGCGGCGCTCGGAGCTACCTCGAAAACGCGCATAAGCGCGGAAACGATGGGAAAGACAATGCGCATATTGCTCCTTGAACATCCGAGAAAAGTCTCGGAGGCACACTTCAACGATATTGCCAACACACCGCTCTGGTCGTGCCTCATGAGCGGCTATGCGGGCGCAGCCCTGGTTCGGGCGGGATTTGAGGTCGAAATTGTCGATGCGGTGAGTCTTCCTGCAGAAGAGACTCTGCAAATGCTTACCCGAAAGCCTTTCCCGGACCTGTTGGCCGTTCACGCCGTCTACTCCTGGGAGGGTACGGAGACGCTTTTCCGGATGCTCGCAGATCTTCGCGGCCGCGGCTTTGATGCACCGATCTGCCTCTACGGCTTTTTCCCCGGAATGGTCTGGAAAGAGATCCTCGACTACTGCGCGGTGGTCGACTACGTGGTGGCGGGCGAGCCCGAGCAGACGCTGGTCGAGCTTGCGCGAAGCCTCGAGGCGGGGGCGGGGAGGGCGCAAGGTATCGCGGGGCTCGCCTGCAGGGTCGGAGGGCAGGCTGTCTTCGGCGGCGCCCGTGCGCAGATCGAATCTGTTGACGATCTTCCTTTCCCGTTGAGACCCTCTCTCCAAACAGAAGAAACGGTGAGCATTCTGGCAAGTCGGGGGTGCTACAACAACTGCTCCTTTTGCCTCGTTCCGACCCTCCATTTCGGACGGTCCACCTGGCGGGACCGCTCGCCCGAAAATATCGTCTCTGAAATTTCTCAGCTGGTCTCTTTGGGGAAACGGGATTTTTACTTCGTCGATCCCAATTTCATCGGCCCCGGAAAGGCGGGGAGGGAGAGGGCGCTAGACCTCGCGCGTCGTCTTTCCGATCTGCAGATCCGCTTTGGAATGGAAACGAGGGCAAACGATGTTTGCTCCGAACTCATGAGGGCGCTGGTGAAGGCGGGGCTTTCTCACCTCCTTTTGGGCATCGAAAGCGGACGGCCCGATGTTTTGAAGCGGCTGGGCAAACACACAACCACCGCTTCCAATGAAAGAGCCGTGGCTATAGTGCGCGAAGCCGGTATCGAACCCGAGATCGGCTTCATCATGTTCGATGCCGAAAGCTCGCTCGAAGACATCCGGATGAACCTCGAGTTTCTCGAAAGAAACCGGCTCCTCGACCGACTGGGAAGAACCGCCAATCTGCTCTGCCATGAACTGATAGCGTTTAAGGGGACGCCCGGGTACCAGGATGCCTTCGAAAAAAACCTGCTCGTGCCGCAGGGGTTGTTCGGCTTTGAGGGGCGACTTCTCTACAGGGACCCGAGAGCCGGCTGGCTCGCCTCGGCCGCAAAGAGAGTCTGCCACTTCGTCCTCCGGGAAATGGGCAAACCCTTCTCGCCAATCCACTGGAGCGGCGAGCCGAGCGGCGAGACGCCGCGGCCGGGTTGCCCGCACGCCGACGTTCCGTCGGGGCGGGCGAAAAGCGGCGAGCTCTATAGGATGGTAAACGATCTGTTGGTCGATGTTTTCAAAAGACTGCTCGATAATGCCGATCTTTTCGGCTCTTATCCCGATGCAAACAGGACGGAAAGTTTTCTTTCTGAACTTTTCGAAGAACTCGAGTCGGCTATTTCCCAGCCTCCCGGAGCTTCCGAAAGTGTTCAAGGCGGAACCTCCTTCGCGTCTTCGCCTCTTCGCGTGAAAAAGCACTCCGAGAGTTTACCGCGACTCAAAGGCTGTTTCCCCTTTCGGATCGCCACGACTTCCTACATCCTTCCCGACGAGATTCTTCCCAATGTGAAGTTTTTGGGACACTACTTCGACGAGATCGAACTCGTTCTTTTTGAGAGCGGCAGCGAAAGCAATCTTCCCGCTCCCGGCGAGGTGCGCGAGATGGCGCGGATTGCTTCGGATATGGAGTTTTCGTATAACGTTCACCTGCCTTCCGACCTTTTTTTCGGGGACCCGGACCGGGCCTTGAGACAACGATTTTGCGATACCGCGCTCTCCTTTTATGAAAGAACCCTCCCGCTTGCACCAACCGGCTATGTCCTGCACCTGGACTCCAGGAAAGCCGATGGAACGGTAGAACAGGATGTTTCCGTCTGGGCCGAACGCGTGAGCGAGTCGCTGGACATCCTGCAATCGAGTGGGATGGACCTGGGGAGGGTTGCGGTCGAAAATCTGGAATACCCCCTGCAGCGCATCCGGCCTTTCGTAAAAGATTTTGGCCTCTCCTTTTGCCTCGATTTGGGGCACCTGATGCGATACGGACACGATATTGCCGAGCAGACGGCTCTTTTTTCAGAAAGGATCGCCATGGCCCACCTGCATGGTGTCAATAACGGCAAAGACCACACGGGACTGTGTCACATCCCGGATGCTCAATGGGAAACCATCGGCAGGTTTCTTTCGGGCTATCGCGGCGGTCTTTCCCTGGAAGTCTTCTCACTGGATGACCTGGCGGTTTCCTGCGCCAGGATGGTTGAAATGGCAAGATAAGGAGAAACGAGAATGAAGCTCGAAGAAATCGTAAGCAAGATTAAACCGATCGGGGAAGAATGGGTGGAGAAGGCGCGTCTCCACACCATGCAGCTTGCAATTCCTCCCCGCGCCTTGGGGCGCCTCCACGAGATCTCGGAGCGCATTTGCGGAATGGAAGAGACCCTCCAGCCGGATGTCTCTCAGAAGGCCTTCCTGGTCATGGCAGGCGACCACGGCGTGGCCTCCGACGGGGTGAGCGCCTTTCCGCAGGAAGTGACCGGGGAAATGGTTAAGAATTTTCTACGGGGCGGCGCAGGCATCAACGTGCTTGCGCGCAGCGTGGGGGCCGAAGTCCGGGTCGTGGACATGGGGATAATTCCCGACGTGGACCCGGGGGCTTCCGAATACCGGAACCGTTTCCATATCTGCAAGGTGGGCCGGGGCACGGGCAATATCGCGCGCGGGCCGGCCATGACCCGCGATCAGGCAGAAGAGTCGATCCTGCACGGCTTTCGCCTTGCCTCCGAGCTTTTCTCGAACGGCGTTCGGATGCTCGGCACAGGAGATATGGGCATCGGCAATACGACCCCCTCGGCAGCCCTCGGCGCAGTGCTTGCCGGAAAGCCGGTAAATCAGATGGTGGGGCGGGGCACGGGAATCGATGACGGCGCCATGAAAAACAAGTGCGACGTAGTGGAGCGGGCTATCGCGGTCAATCGCCCGAACCCTGCCGACGGTGTGGACGCCCTCGCCAAGGTGGGCGGTTTTGAAATCGGAGGAATCGCCGGTTGCGTTCTCGCCGCGGCCTATCACAAGCGTCCGGTGGTGATCGACGGGTTCATCTCGACCGCCGGTGCTCTTGTCGCTCACGCGTTATGTCCGGCCGTTGTCGACTATACTTTCGCAGGCCACTGTTCGGAGGAATCCGGACACCGCAGAATGCTCGAATACCTCCGGCTTGAACCCATTATGGACCTGCGCCTGCGGCTGGGGGAAGGTACGGGAGCAGCCCTGGCGATGGGAGTAATCGAAGGCGCAGTGCGTGTTTTCAATGAACTGCTCACGTTCGAACAGGCCGGCGTGACGAGTTCGGAGACGGCCGCGGTGCCGAAGTAGAGGGAAGCGGGAAGCGGGAAGCGGGAAGAGGGAAGCGGGAAGAGGGAAGAGGGAAGAGGGAAGAGGGAAGAGGGAAGAGGGAAGAGGGAAGAGGGAAGAGGGAAGAGGGAAGAGGGAAGAGGGAAGCGGGAAGAGGGAAGAGGGAAGAGGGAAGAGGGAGAATAGAAGCGGGGAGCAGGAAGTATGAAGCAGGGAGCGGAAACCAAGGAGCATGAAGTGGGAAGCACGGATCAGGAATCAGAAAACAGGGGTGCGCACCGTTTTTCTTCCCGCTTCCCGCTTCCCGCTTCCCGCTTCCGCACCTTGTGGCGTAGATTCGCCGTCTCTCTTTCCTTTTTGACCGTTTTGAGGCTGCCTGTTTCCGGAGAGATAACCCCGGAGGATTTCGGAGGCAGCTATGCCTGCTTTCCGATCGTGGGATTCCTTGTCGGTCTGATGGCCTATAGTGCCGTGCTGATGCTCCATTCCGTGATGCCTCCGCTTCTTCTTGCCGCCTGGACGTGCGTACTTACGACTCTGGTTACCAGGGGGTTTCACCTGGACGGGTTGGCCGACCTGGCCGATGGGCTCGGTGGAGGATATACCCCGGAAAGGCGCCTGGAGATCATGAAAGACAGCGCGACGGGCGCATTCGGCACGCTTGCCCTCGTCTTGGATCTCCTGGTCAAAACCAGCGCAATCTTCAGCCTGATCGAGACAAAAAACTGGCTCGTTCTCGCGATCGTTCCGGCCCTCAGTCGATTTGCAATAGTCGTATGCGCCTACAAAAGTTCCTGTGCCCGGCCCGGAGGGCTTGCGAAAGCCGGCGTGGAATACATTACCGGCGGCTCGGTAATCGCCGCCGCTCTGTTTGCCGCCCTGTTCGCCCTTCCGGCCGGCCTTAGACAAGCGCCGATTCTGCTTCCGGCGGCGGTGGCGTGCGGCCTGTTTGTCCGCACCCTTGCCAACCGAGGCCTCGGCGGCGTGACCGGAGATGTGTTCGGTTCTGCAAACGAAATCACCGAGATCGTTCTTTTTACGTTCGCCGCCTGCCTGTGGCGTTGACACTGCCTGATGTCGGGGCTATATACGAGTGTCGCGAAAAAGGAAAAGATATGTCCGAAACTGCCGCAGGCGAGCGGGGCGGAGTGTTCAGGCCTACGACTCCACGTGTTGAGGTCAGGCTTGGCGTTTTGACCTGGCTGGCTCCGATGCTCGTCATTGGGTTCCTTGTCGCGCTCAACCCGGAGCGCCGCAGCGTGACCCCCGTCTATCACGCCGCCTCCGCCGCCTGGTGGGCGGGAAAAGACCTGTATCGTGGCGTGGGTGTGAACTATCATTATCTGCCTCAGTTTGCGCTCCTTTTTTTGCCGTTTCATTGGCTGCCCGTTCCGGTGGGCGACATTCTGTGGCGGTTCTGCGAGGCCGCTTTGCTTGCAATCGGAGTGTGGAGCTTCTCCCTGCAGATTTACCTTCCTGAACGCTCCGGCGAAACGAGTCGTGAGGAAGCTTCATGCCTCGCGCTTCCCGCTTCCCGCTTCTTTCTGTACGCTTCCCTGCTGACAATGCCGCTATGCCTGGCTGCGTTGCGAAACGGGCAGGCCAACGCCATATTTGCCGGACTGTGGCTTTGTGCCGCAGTTTGCCTTGCGCGCCACAACTGGTGGGCGGCCGCGGTCCTGATGGCGCTGAACATTGCAATCAAACCTCTGGGTATCGTTATGCTGCTCCTCGCAGCGGTCTTCTATGCGCCGGTGCGTCTTCGCCTGCTTGCGGCGCTTGCTGTCCTGGCGCTTTTTCCATTTCTGTTCGCTCCTGCCGGATATGTCATGGGACAGTTTCACGGATTTTTTGCCAACATGAAAACGTGCGCCGCTCTTCACCAGGATCGGTTCGCCGATATCGGCGGTATATTCCGGACCTTTGGTGTGGAGTTGCCTGAGCGACTATCGCTCATGGTGCGCTTTGCGGCTGGGGGCCTGTTCCTGACGCTCTGGGTTGCAGCGGCGCGGCTTCTGCGTGAGCCTTTCCGTGCCCTGTGGCTCCTTGCCCTCGCCGCAGCCTACCTGATGCTCTTTAACCCGATGAATGAAGCAAATAGCTACGTCATTTTGGCACCGGTGCTCGGTTTGTGGGCACTGGCTGCACTGAGTTCCCCTGCGGTGAGCAGGTTCGGGTGGCTGACTGTAGGAATCTCTCTTTCCATGAGCCTTTTGCCCAATCTGCTGCACCCGCTGTTCGGAAACTATTTCGCCTTGTTCTGGCACCCGCTGATGACCGCCATCTTTATCGGCGTGCTCGCCTGGTTGGTCTTGCGAGGCGTCGAGGCGTGGGGCGTGAAGGAATAAAGCACCGATCGGTTCGGGACTATCATGAATGAAAACAAACAGGTAGCGCCTGTTTGCCGGCTCCAGGCTTGCAGCGAAAATTTTTGTCGGAGAAACCCTTTACAAAATTTAATTTGACTAGCCGCAAAAAGTATTATAGGGAGGGAGATGTAGCGGCTTCTACCGGGAGGGCAGTTCTTGAGTGGAGGCCGATGCGGAATGTTTCCTGGTTGTGCCGATGATGGGAGGGGCCTTTCGTCGGTGCGAATCGATTCCTTGACTGAAAGGAGGTGGGGGAAGACGACACTCGATCGAGAGTGCAAAGCAGAACCAGTTGGAGGGGCGATTCACTGGCCCTGTTTTGAAAGGGGTTGTTTTTTCACTTCGAGGAGGAAGAGATGAAAAAAGTGTTTTTGGCGATCTTTGTTTGCCTGGTGACGTTGACCATGGTTAGTTCCGCCTTCGCTGTGGAACTCTGGGACTGGCATCTGCGTGGCGCCGACGAAGGTTTGGCGGCTGGCGCACTGCCTCCTCCAGGGCTGTATTTTATCAATGATTTCTACTGGACGGGTAGCTGGAAGCAGTACACAAACGGTGGGGAAGTCCAAGCACCACCGGTTGGTGCCACTGTGAAGATCAGCGGTTATGTCGATGTTCCCATTTTGTTGTGGAACCCCGGCATATGCCCCATTTTGGGAGCCACCTATGCAGCAGCAATTGCCCAGCCCTTTGATAACGCGACGGTAAGGGTAATTGGGACGGATCTTTCCGGCAGTCAATGGGGTACGTACAATACCGTTATTATCCCCTTTATTCTGTCCTGGGAAATTCCGTGCGATCTGCATGTTGCCGCTTCTTTTGCAGTAGGATTGAATGACGGCACGACCTCGCCTGGTGACAGCTTGGCTGCGGATCCCAATAGTCCGTTCTACCACATCTACGGCAATGAAGGCGGTTTCGGCCAGGGCCCAGGCAGGCTCCTAAACAAGGACGGCGCTATTTACGCCTACTCAAGCAGCAATAACTATTCCTTCACGCCTACCCTCGGTATAAGCTGGCTGTACGCCGGTTGGAACATCAGCGCCGAATTCCAGTATACCTTCTGGACCAAGGATAACGACTGCGAGATCCAGAACGGCGATGAACTGGCGATGGATTACACTGCCACCTATACCTGCGGAAAGTGGACCTTCGGTCTTGGCGCAGAGGGTGAGAAGCAGCTTTACAACGACAAAGGCTTCTATTTTCCGACGGCGGCCTCGCTCACGCCAGTGTACGGCAAAATCAACAACACTTGTGCCGTCAACTGGACCGCAGGCCCGATCATTGGCTACAACTTCGGTCCCTGTAGCCTTCTGTTCACCTACAACTTCGCCATCGAGACGAAGAACGATGTCGGCGGTGACTGGGCAATGTTGCGCCTCGTAGTTCCGCTCGGAAATCCCTGTGACTGGTACAAATAGTTACACTGTTACCAGATGATCTCAAAGGTTGCGCTCCCCTCGGGGGAGCGCAACCTGCAGTTGGGAATGCGCCGTTGCCTGGCAACGGCGCATTCCTGTTTTTCTGGTCGGGATGCGATAATAATAGATAAGGGAAGGAGTGCCCCGGTTTGCTTCCTATTCTCTGAGGCAAAAAAAACCGATCCAGGGGAACTTCCCCGAGACCGGTACGTTTGCCAAAGCCGTTAGACGGCAGATCCTAACGCGCAGTCTCTCCGTTTTCACCTCACAGACTCATTACCCGCCTGATGCGCCGCCGACCGAACCCATCGGGACCGGAGAGGCGGGACCGTAATTGAAAGCCCCCTGGCAGGTTGCATTCAAGGGAGGATGCACAGCGGCTGCACAATTGCCCCCCCAGCATGTCGAGAGGCTAATATGCGGCAGACAGGTGGCGCACTGGGCATTTGCGTTGGTTATGAATGCACCACTGATAAGTACCAGTCCCAAGGCCAACCCCAGAACCAGTCTCTTCTTCATTCTCAGTCTCTTCATCATGTTACCCACCTCCTACTGTGTTGAGAGTTCAAAGCACTTGAGTGGCTTTCTTGAGTGCCCCGAACTCTGTTAGGCACAACTTAAAATCGCCCTTCTCCTATGTCAACACGAAAGAAAGAAAACCGTCCAAAGGAAGCAAATATAAATATATTAGCAAGAATATCAGGACGTTAGATGGTATCTTGACTGTGTCCGCCGGGTAACTAAGTTCAGAGGGACACAGGAATTTCGGCAGAAAGGGAGCGAGAGTGTGATGGAAAGTGTAGACGGGTTCGTGGGGATGAACGTGAGAAGGATTTTTGTGCGGTTCTATCAGGTGCTGGCATCGAAACGGGGCGAAGTTGCTGCCGTTATCGTGTTTGGTTTCTTCATGGTGCAGGATTTTCGCGCTCTTTTTCACTACACACAGACCATGGTTCTCGCCAATCTTTTAAGCGTGGTTGTGTTGCTCAACGGTATGCTTCTAACCGGATACTACGCTCTGCTGGTATGGATTTATTTGACCAGGAGCGCTGCAAGTCTCACGACAAAGTCGCTTCCTGCAAAAATCATCGCCCTTGCGGCGACCTTTATGCCGTTCACATTTCCTATGCTGAACGGCCCCGCGCAGCCGAGCATCGTTATTTTGATGGTTTCGAGCCTCACACTGCTTTTCGGGATGATCTTCACGATGGTGGCTTTGGGCACGCTTGGAAAAAGTTTCAGTCTCATTCCGCAAACCAGAAAACTCGTCACCAGCGGCCCCTATCGTCTGGTGCGCCATCCCGTATATGTGGGAGAGCTCATCGCCGGGTTGGGACTGGTGGTGTGGGCGCCCTCGATTGCCAAGACGGTGGTCTTCCTGCTGCTGGTGGGCTGTGAGGTCTACCGGGCGCTGCAGGAGGAAAAGCTTTTGGCGGAGGCTTTTGCGGATTACCCCGAGTATGCCTCCAAAACGGCGCGGTTTATCCCGGGATTGCTCTAGTCTTCCTAAGACAGGAATTTCGCGGCATATTTTCGGTACAGATCGTCGCCGTCGCGGCTTGAGGCTATGGGGAAGGACTTTTCGAGCGCGAGCGATATCTGGGTCGTGCTGCGAAAACGTTTCATGGGGTCGCAGGCGAGGCACTTCATGACGAGATCGTTTAGATCTTCCGGGATATCCGATCTCCACACCCTGGGAGGATTGGGGTACTGTTCGCAATGCTGGATTTCATATTCCTCGAAGGACGAGGCCTTGAAGGCGGGAACGCCGGTCAACATTTCGTAGAGAAGAGTGCCGAACAGGTAGATATCAGTGAAAACCGGGGGCCTTTTGCGGGCAAGATACACCCTGAACTGCTCGGGGGCCCTGTAGGAAAGGTGGGGAAGGGGCAGTTGGCGCAGAGCGGTTCTGCCGGGGTTGGACTTTTCGATCTCTTTCCACAGTCCCCCATTGTATATTTTAAGACGCGGTTTGTCTCCGGCCAGAAGGATGCGTGAGGGACGCAGATCCAGGTGGAAAATGTTTCGGATTTTGCCGTCAGCGGCCATGTGAAGATGCAGATCGCCCAAGGCTTCGAGTATCTGGTAGCCGAGTTTTACCGCGAGGGGAATGGGCATGCGAGACACCTCGGAAAGCAGAGCGTCGAGGGAAAGGGGCAGGTGTTCGCGCACCACAAAAAAGTGTTCCCCCAGCCTGGCCAGATCGCAGATCCGAACCAAATAGCGAGAACTGATCCACATCTGCTGCTTTAACCAGGTTGCGAGCCTTTCGATGGGCAGGGCATCTTTGAGGTTTCCGGTCAGTGCCTGGCCGGCGAACTTCCTGCCGTCGCTCTCATCCTGGAGTTCCACGACAAGAGAGCTCGATCCGAGATGCAGAAGGTCGGTCACTTTATAAGAGTGGAGGGCGCCTGCCACGGGGCTGCCCGTCGGGTCGGTCCAGGATGTGGCCGTTTGTCCTACGAGAGAATCGGTCAGGTAAGAATCGAGCAAAACCACCGAAGGGTTGTTTCCCGCGGATTCAACCAGCGGCTGAGCGCCTGCATTTGCCGTGGCAAACGAACCGGCATGCTCCTTTTTCTGCTCCTGGGAGCACTTTGCGATTTTGGCCAGAATGATCTTTTTCTGCTCTTCGCCAAGACTTTCATCCGAGTAGACGGACTGGTAAAAATGGAACGCTTCCTGCCATCTTCCCATCTTGACGGAGCAATCTCCGCACAACTCCATGCATCTGAGCGGTTCAAATCCCAGGCCGGCAGCCAGACTTAACTCCTGGATAGCTTCCTCCCAGAACTGCCCGTCGATTAGCGCCAAGCCGTAGTTGTAGAACTGGACAGGCGTGCCGTCGGCCGGTGTGCCGCCGGGGCCAAGCTGTGCACTTGCAGAATCGCCGCGCGTAGAAGGCGGAGTGTCATCGTCGGCAAAGAAGAGCGCATCTTCCGGGAATTCGAGCGGGTCTTCTGCCTCGATCTCACCAGGTATTGCCTTGTTTTTTTCGGCAGTTCCATCCACCAAACCCTGCTCCATGCAAAGACGTGACTGCATTAAATGACCGAAGAATTGGCTTGCAGGTCGTTCGGACGACATAGGTTGCTCCCCCTACGTCGGTGTGTCCCGATCGTTTTCGCCGCGACCATTAAGGTCCGGAAGATCGAAAAGCTGGACCAGGACGCGCGAATCGGTTGTGAGCGGAAGTCTCTCCCCCTTGGGAGACTCTGCGGCGATTTGCGCATCGGAGAGCCAGCAGACTGCATCGCAAAAAAGAATCCTGTGCATCTGCCCGTCGCTTGCCAAAACAGCTATCTGTCCTGTTGGATCGGAATCTCCCGCGGGTTGGAACTCCGCAGGCTCGAACCTGTAAGACGCCAGTTCCTTCGCATCTAATTTCACCCATTCGCCCAGGAGCCCGATCTTCAAGGGGCGAAAAAGAGGTTTGAAGTCGGAAAGAGTTGCTGATCCGCACTTTGAAATCTTCCGGCCCATCCTTCTCGTGACGCGTGCTGTTTTGACCAGGCGGGAACCCGGCAGGGCAAAACATTTTCCGGCGGATACGAGCAGACAGACGTCGGCATGGTAAACCTTGTGCCGATCCGGGGAGACCTTTTCGTGCGTTTGCTCAGAAGTGGCCGTCTTCGGCTGTGAAGCCTGCACGCTGTCTGCGCGCGGCGATTCTGCACGCGCGCAACCCGGCACCGGCGGCACGCCGGCGCAATCCGGCGCCGGTGGCATGCCGGACGGTGGCATGCCTGCGCCTTTTGCAGCCAGGGCCTTTTGGCGAAGATCCTGAAAATTATCGACCAGTTCTTTTAGCCTTCGCTTCTCTTGCGCTCCGGACTCTCCCTGCAGGAGAAGCATGTGTGCAAGCAGGCCCTGGGAATCGCGTATCAGTTGAACGAGTCTTGAGTTTACCGCATGCGGTCTGTCCACCAAGCGTTTGAGGATGACCTCCAATATTCTGAAAACAGACGTGGCGTCATGAGATCGCGATGCCAGTGGTTTGAGTTGTTGGAGGGAGTCGATGAATTTTTTCAGGTTTTCGCTGGAAAATTCCCAGTCGAGGCTGAGGTATGCAGCGTTGAACTGTTCAATGAGCCCTGAGAGTCGTGCACCCGAGTCGAGGGGCTCCGCGTAAGTCGACGACACGGAGGAAGACACCCGGGGCTGCTCCGGGGCGAAGAGTTTGTCTATTCCCCCGTCTATTCCGGTTGGAACGGCGTCAGAATTCGAGGCAGGCTTGCATGGGTCGAACGCTTCGCTCTTGGTCGGCGGGAAATCCCGGTCGAGCGTATCGGCGTCTGTCCTGCCGGGCTCCCGGGCCTGTGCAGGGACGAAGAGCTTATCTATCTCCCTGTCTATCTCGGTCTGAACAGCCTCAAGATTCGGGGTCGGTCTGGATGAACTGAAAGCTTCGCTCTTCTTCGGGGGAACATCCCGGCCGAGTGCATCGGCGTCGGCTCCGCCGGTCTCCCGGGCCTGTGCAGGGACAAAGAGCTTATCTATCTCCCTGTCTATCTCGGTTTGAACGGCCTCAAGATTTGAGGCAGGCTTGGATGTGCCCAAATCTTCGCTCTTTTTCGGGTGAAAATCCCTGCTGATAGAGGCATCGGTAACCGTATCCCCGTCCGTACTCCCGGCAACCGGAATGAACAGGGAGTCGATTCCCTTGTCAATCTCCAGTTCCAGGCTCTTGAAATTTTGTCCCGCCCATGTTTCGGGTTGAGGGGCTTCTTTTTCTGGCATGGCGCCATTCCTCGTAAACCGAAAGTTGGTTCAAAAACCTTACGTGTGCGTTCTTGTCAAGTCAGCAGGCGATCTGGCCGCCGACCTTGCGTATGACGCTCTTTACGGTCCGTTTGCTTATTTCCCGCAGAGTTTCGTAGACGCCGTTTCCATTCGATGCGCTGGCTTCGAAGGAAGGTACGCTTAGCTCTGCGTTGAGATCGCCTTCGAGTTCGGCTACCGTAAGCAGCGGGATGTTGGATTCCGAAAGGTCCCGCTTATTGTATTGCAGCACGAGCGGCACCTGGGAAGCAGTGAGCCCTTCGTCGCCAAGGTTTTCTAAAAGGTTTTGCAAACTTTCGATATTCTTACTCTTCTGCACTTTGAGCGAATCTGCGACGAACACGATGCCGTCGACTCCCCTCAGCACCAGTTTCCTGGTGGCATTGTACATGACCTGTCCCGGAACGGTGTAGAGCTGGATGCGAATGGTCATGTTCATTACTTTGCCGATGTTAAGAGGCAGAAAGTCGAAAAAAAGCGTCCTGTCTCCCTTGGTGTCTATGGTCACCATTTTGCCGCAGACCTGTTTGGACATTGACTCGTGCACGTAGAGCAAATTGGTCGTCTTGCCCCCCCGGCCGGGTCCATAATAAACGATTTTGGCCTGGATTTCGTTTTTGCTCAGATCTATGAACGCCACGACCCGACTCCTTTGTGCTCTCCGAATACTGCGGCCATTTCAGCAATGGCGCTGCCAAGCTTTAACCGGATAAGGCCAAGGGACACATTGTCGTTGAAGAGCGTTATGATGAGATAATCCTTGGCCAGACGGCTGAAATGAACATTGCGCCTGCCTCCCTTGTGGAACAAAAGCGCGAAGTCATCTTCTCCGATGAGTCTGGCTATTTCGGCAGTGGCCGCGAAATTGGCCGCCGAAACCGCCGC
>JAKAJS010000215.1 GCA_021813685.1 Deltaproteobacteria bacterium
GGTGGCGTTGCTACTGATCCTGCTCGGTGTCTTTCGGATGACGGCGTGGCTGGCGGTCATTGTCGGATCTCTGGCCACCATTCTTTTGGCCACACTGGTGTGGCATACCCCCGTGGGGCAAGCGCTGACCGCCTACTGGTATGGTGGTCTTACCGGTATATGGGCCGTCGACTGGATCACGTTCTGGGGCGTGACCATGTACTTTACCCTGGTGTACACCGGCCTTTTGGACATCTTCGAAAAATGGATGATCAACCAGGTGACGGCCGATGTGCGGATTCAGGCCATCATCCTGGCCTGGTCGTTCGGGGCATTGCTCGAGGGTCTGGTGGGTTTCGGCTATCCCTGGGCGGTGATCGCTCCGATACTGATCGGGCTTGGGATCAAGGATCTCGACGCCATCCGGGTGACCGCGATAGCCAACAACGCGCCTGTCTCCTATGGGGCACTGGGGGTTCCGATCATCGTTTTGGCGGGGGTAACCGGGCTGCCGCTTTTGAAACTCTCCGGATCGGTCGCCAACATCGTGGCGCTGCTCGCTCTGGCCCCTCCGTGGATCC
Source organism: Deltaproteobacteria bacterium (assembly GCA_021813685.1). GTDB lineage: Bacteria > Desulfobacterota > Syntrophobacteria > Syntrophobacterales > Syntrophobacteraceae > SbD1. The sequence goes on from JAKAJS010000215.1 coordinate 561, forward strand.
TGATCTACATGGTATCGGGCACCAAAGGCTTAAAAGACGGCTGGCCCCTGGCCGTCGTGGGCTCCTTTTCCTATATTCTCGGCCAATGGCCGGTAGCACACTTCATGGGACCGTGGCTTCCCGATATCACCGGGGCTATCGTCTCGTTTGTCTGTCTGCTGCTGCTCCTTAAAGTATGGCGCCCCAAGACCTGCCTTGGCTATGGCGGGTGCGACGCCGCCGGGGCAGAGCAAAAAAAGCATGTTTTGTCGGGCGCGCAGGTTTTCCAAGCCTGGGTGCCCTTCTTCGTCATGGTGATCGTGGTAGTTTTGGGCACCTGGGATGCTTTTCCCTGGGTCGGGCCTCTAAACAAGGTGAGCCTTTTGACGGCCAAAATAGGGGCCGTTTCTGCGGTTACCCATAAGCCTATGGCGGCTCTTTTCAACTGGAACCTGTTTGCCGGAGGCACGTGGATTTTCTTCTCCTGGCTCATTGTCGTCATTCTGTTCGCCGGGAAGACTCTTCCGGTTCTGGGGCAGGTCTTCGCCAAGGTGTTCAAACAGATGTGGGGCGCGCTCCTGGTGGGATTTTTCATCTTCGGCCTGGCTTTCGAGTTCAACTACTCGGGCATGGCGGCTTCCCTCGGGAACGGCTTTTCCAAGATGGGACCCACATTCATCATCTTTGCCCCGATCCTTGGCATCATTGGGGTGGCGTTATCCGGCAGCAACACCACCACCAACGCCCTGTTCGGCTTTGTTCAGGCCACCGTGGGGAAACTTCTCGGTTTTCCCGTTTTGCTGCTGCCCTCGCTCAACTCGGTGGGCGCCGAAGTGGGAAAACCCATCGCACCGCAGACGGCCAGCGTGGGGGCTTCCACCACCGGCTACACCCGTAAGGAAGGGGAGGTCATCCGGCACAACATGGGATGGGCCCTGGTTGTGCTGGGCTACCTTATCCTGATTGGTCTTTTCTTCTACTTCATTGCCCCGAAAGTGATGAGTTTGTAAGAAGACCTGTTATTTCCGTAACTTGCTGCGCCGAAGCAGGCCTCTTTCCAGGGGCCTCTTTCGGCGTCGCTCCCCGATGAGTTCTCATTCCCTCCGAAAGGTCGCACTATGCTCAGCAGCAGGTTCCGAGAAAAGGCCGAGGCCGTTTCCGCCATAATCAGACCGATATCGAGTTTCGAAGAGGCAATAGACTTCACGGTCGATCTGTGCGGAAGGAAAAAGGCCTGCAGGATAGCGCTCCCGGGTTGTGAGGAGCATCTGTCCCGGCCGGCCGATGCGCTCTGCCGGCTAAAGCAGGAGAAGATCGTCGCGGCCCCCGCCCTGGAGGAGAAACTCTACGAAAAGCTTGAAAAGGCCTGCGCCGAAAACGGCTTTACCTGCCTTCGCTCCGGGCTGCGTTCTCATGTGAGCGGAATCGATATCGGCTTTACGGTGGCCGATCTGGCCATCGCCGAAACCGGAACGATCGTTCTCGACTGTCCCGGTGAGGAACTGCGTCTGGCGACGATGCTGTGTGAATACCATGTCTGCCTCGTCCAGAGCTCCCGTATTGTCGAGGACGCCTTTGCCGCCGAAGCCCGCCTTCTCGAATACATGTTGCGAACACCGGGCTACACCGCATTCATCACGGGTGCCAGCCGCACCGCGGACATCGAACGGGTCCTGGCCCTCGGCGTACACGGGCCGCTCGAATTACATCTGCTGCTCCTGGAGGATTGATCGTGCAGAATGCCAAAGATCTCAAAGAATATCGCCGGCAGATACGGGAGTCTCTGGGTGATGAATTTCTCCAGAAGACCCTCGATACGTTTGCCGTCGCCTACCGGACGAGTCGCGAAAAAGCCTTCGCCGGTTTTGACGTGGGGAGCCTGATCGCCGACGTCGCCCGCTCAAAAGAAGAGGCCCTCTCCAGGATCGGGGAGCTATACCGTCAGTTTAGAGAAAACGCCGAAAAAGCGGGCGTACAGGTTCATTTTGCCAAAGACGCCGCTCAGGCCAACGAGATTATCGTCCGGATCGCCAAAGAGAACGGAGTACAAAGGATCGTCAAGTCCAAATCGATGACGGCCGAAGAGATCCAGCTAAACGATGCTCTCGAAGAAAGCGATCTGGAGGTAGTCGAAACCGATCTGGGAGAATGGATCATCCAGCTCCGCCATGAGGGACCGTCTCACATGGTCATGCCGGCCATTCACCTCTCGCGCTTTCAGGTGAGAGATCTCTTCACCGATGTAACCGGAGCCGAGCAGCAGCCCGATATCGACAAACTGGTAAAGGTCGCGCGCCGGCAGCTGCGCGAAAAATTCGCCGGGGCGGACATGGGAATCACGGGGGCCAATTTTGCCGTAGCCCAAACGGGCACGATCGGACTTGTGACAAACGAAGGCAATGCACGCCTGGTCACAACTCTTCCCCGAGTCCATGTGGCTCTCATGGGTATCGACAAGCTTGTTCCCCGGCTGACCGACGCGCTGAAAATCCTCAAGGTCCTGCCCCGCAACGCAACAGGACAAAATCTGACCTCCTATGTGACCTGGATCACCGGCGCCAATGAATGCGCCTCGGCCAAAGGGGAAAGAAAAATCACCCATTTTGTCATGCTCGACAACGGCAGGCTGGAAATAGCCAAAGATCCCCTCTTTTCCCAACTCTTTCGCTGTGTGCGCTGCGGCGCCTGCGCCAACGTGTGTCCGGTCTACCGCGTGGTGGGCGGCCACAAGATGGGCCATATTTATATCGGAGCCATCGGGCTCATCCTCACCTATTTTTTCCACGGGGCAGAAAAAGCCAAAAACCTGGTGCAGAACTGCATCAACTGTGAGGCGTGCAAGGAGGTTTGTGCCGGCGGCATCGATCTGCCCCGCCTGATAAAAGGCGTCCAGGCCCGGATTCTCGAGGAAACGAAGCATCCGCTGCCGAGCCTTCTTCTCGGGAAGGTTCTAAAAAATCGCAAGCTCTTTCATACCCTGCTTCGTACCGCGAAATCGGCCCAAAGGCCGGTTGCCGATCGGGAAGGCTTTCTTCGGCATCTGCCGATGATCTTTTTCAAAGATCACGACTATAAGGCTCTCCCGAAAGTTGCCGAAGTGCCGTTTCGGGACCGGTGGCCCGGGCTGGAGAAAAGAAACGATGCTTCCCGGATGCGGATCGGACTCTTCTCCGGCTGTGTCCAGGATTTCGTCTATCCCGAACAGATGGAGGCGGCCGTAAAGCTCTTTTCCGCCCACGGGGTGGCGATGTCCTATCCCATGTCCCAGTCCTGCTGCGGGCTCCCGTTGCAGATGATGGGAGAGACCGGGACGGCAAAAGAGGTCGCCGGGCAAAACATAAAGGCTTTCGAAAAGGAAAGATTCGACTATATCGTCACCCTTTGCGCCTCGTGTGGTTCACACCTCAAAAACAACTATCCGGCGATCCTGGCCGATGATTCCCGCCTGCGCGAAAAGGCCCGCTCGTTCGCCGCCAAGGTGATCGATTTTTCCTCTTTTGCCGACGGGGTTCTGGGTCTTACCTCCCGGGATTTTTCGGGCGAGGCCCGAAAGGCCACCTTTCATTCTCCCTGCCACCTGTGCCGGGGGCTCGGAGTGCACGATGCGCCGCGAAGACTCCTTCGCGCCTCCGGACTGGATTTTCGCGAGGCCGACGAGTCGGAGGTCTGCTGCGGGTTCGGGGGGACCTTCTCTCTCAAGTTCCCCGAGCTCTCCGCCGAGATCCTGCACAGAAAACTCGACAGGATCGAACAAACCGGGGCGACTCTTCTTTGTACCGACTGCCCGGGCTGCATCCTGCAGCTGCGGGGAGGGCTGCGCAAGCGGGGCTCGCAGATCGCGGTCATGCATACCGCCGAGGCCCTGGCCGGCCGGATGAAAAAGCGCTAAAGGACCGAGACGGCGATCCATGGCCCTCGAGAGGGCAAATACTGTTGCTTTAATACCAAGATTCATGAAGTTGTCAGGGCCGGATTAAATGGTGCAGGAATGAAACAGGTAATCACTTGAAAAGTCGGTGGAATTGTGGTCAATACTCCAAGGTGGCCACTGCAAACCTCTGCTTCGTGAGCTTTTTCGCTTTGCTTCGAGATGGCGCCCAATGCTCATGCATCGCCTCTCGCAATGGGTAGAGGATCGGCGAATATCACCAATCAAAGGCTCGTCGACGTTGACTTTTCGGATCTTCTTTTCGCACAATGAACTCGAGTAGCTCTTCAATAGAGGATCCGTAGGGGAGTTCAGCGAGCCTTCTGTGTAATTTGTCACTCGCCAGGCCGGGTAATGATGAATTGATCCCCTTGACTAACAACGATGTAAAGCAGTGAGAATGTTGAATCACAAGGTTAATCTTAATCATGGAAAATCAATCTAAGAGCAAACTGGAAGACGCAATCAATGTTTTGCAGGATAGGTCGACACGGTCCGAAGCGCTAATATCGGCCCTGAAACGTTCCGAGCAGAAGTATCGCCATTTTTTTGAAAAATCCCCGACGATGATCTACGTGATCGATATGCAGGGCATCTTTATTGATATCAATGAGGCTGGTGCAAGAACGCTCGGATACGGTAATGCTTCAGACGTGATCGGCAAATGTTTTGACGACTTCTTCGTAGTCGAGCGAGACGATCTTCGCCGCTACCGGAGCACACTGGAGAAGACAGGGGCAATCCAGCAATTCGACGCTAAAATGAAACGCATTGATGGGACGCTTCGCCATGTTCAGTTCTCAGCCGCCTTGCGAAGGACCGTAACAGGAGAGACCGAAGGGTACGAGGGGTTTGTTATCGACATCAGCGCACGCAAAGAGACCGAGAAACGCCTGGCGGAATCCGAACTCAAGTATAGAACTGTTTTGGATAATTCATTGGCGGCCATTTACATGTTTCAGGAGGGAGGCTATTTCAGCTATGCAAATCCCCGTATGGTCAGTATATTGGGATATGAGAGCGCGGATGAGATCATCGGCAAACCCTTCTGGGAAATAGTTGCGCCAGTTGATCGCGATATGGTCAAAGCACGGGGTTTGGAACGTGAGAAAAGAGAAATCAACCCCCGAAGATATAGATTTCTAATG